>CALAFV010000547.1 GCA_937891445.1 uncultured Phycisphaerales bacterium
GGCCGCGGCGGGGGTAGAGGCGCTCGCGAGAGCGTCGAGCCGGCCGGGCGGGGCCGGGGTGTGGGAGCGGCTCGATGGCGGCGCTGGGAGCGGGACGCTCGCCCGCGGGTACGAGACGATCGCCGCGCTGTGGAGCCCGGCGTTCGTGCCGGAACTGGCCGCGCCGGGCTCGCCGTGGTCGCCGATCGTGGCGTCGCGCGAGATCGAGGGGGAAGGGCCGTTTGCGCCGGCGCCGCTGGGGATCGGCGTGAGCCTGCCGCTGGGTGTGCCCGCGTGGCGGCCGCCGCTGGCGGCTGCGCCGGCGGCGGTGTGGGCCGTGGGCGTGGAGGACCGGGAGGCGACGCTCGTGTCGCTGCTGGGGGCGCTGGCGCGGAAGTCGCTGGGAGAGCGAGCGGAGTTCGTCGAACTACCGGTCGCGATCGACGCCCCGCCGCCGGCGGACCCGGACGCCGTGCTGTGGTGGACGCAGCCCGCGGCGGCGTGGGGCTGGCGGCTGAGCGTGCCCGTCATCGTCGAGGGCTCGCCGCAATAAGACCTCACCACGGAGAGAAGACAGAGACGGGGTGAAGAGGCACTTGAGCGCTTGTGCGCCCGTTGCTGTTTCAACCCATTCCTGTCTCTTCTCCGTGCTCTCCCTGTTCTCCGTGGCGAACCGGTCAGATGACGATGTTCACCATGCGGCCCGGGACCACGATGACCTTCTTGACGGGCTTGCCGCCGAGGAGTTCCTGAACGCGGGGCTCGGCGAGAGCGGCGGCTTCGATGGCCGCGGCGTCGGCGGTGGCGGGGACCATGATCTTGTGGCGGACCTTGCCCTGGATCGAGATGGGCATCTCGATGGACTCGTCGGCCGTGTAGCGATCATCGTGGACCGGGAAGCCATGGTCGATGCAGTACCCCTCGCGGCCGAGTTTGCGCCAGAGTTCCTCGGCGATGTGCGGGGCGAAAGGGGAGACCATGAGCACCAGCGGCGTGGCGACCATGCGCGGGACGCCGCCGTCGCGGGCCGCGACGGTGGTCAGGTGGTTGTTGAGTTCGATGAGTTTCGCGATCGCGGTGTTGAGGCTGAGGCCCTCGATGCCCTGGCGGACGGCCTTGATCGTCTTGTGGAGCAGGCGCAGCGTGGCGTCGTCCGGCTGCGCATCGGTGACGGTGCAGCGGCCGGTGTTCTCGTCCACGAGGTTGCGCCACAGGCGCTGGAGGAAGCGGAAGGGGCCGACGATGTCGCGCGTGTTCCAGGGCTTGGAGGCCTCCAGCGGGCCCATGTACATCTCGTAGAGCCGGAAGGTGTCCGCGCCGTACTCCGCGATGACGTCGTCGGGGTTGACGACGTTCTTGAGCGTCTTGGACATCTTGGCGACGACCGGCGTCAGTTTGACGCCCGTGCCCTTCTCGACGAAGACGCCCTCGGAGACCTCCTCGACCTGGTCGTTGGGGACCAGCGTCTTGTCGGGGCGCTGGTACGAGTACGCGGTGATCAGCCCCTGGTGGAAGAGTTTGGCGAACGGCTCGGGGGTGGAGACGTGGCCCAGGTCGTAGAGGACCTTGTGCCAGAAGCGGGCGTAGAGCAGGTGGAGCACGGCGTGCTCGGCGCCGCCGATGTACAGGTCCACGCCGCGGTCGCCCATCCAGTAGCGCTCCGCCTCGGCTGAGCAGAACGCGGCGTTGTTCCTCGGGTCGCAGAAGCGCAGGTAGTACCAGCACGAGCCGGCCCAGTTGGGCATCGTGTTGGTCTCGCGCCGCACCGGGGTTTCGGGGCGGAGGAGTTCGGGGCTGACGCCGGCCTCGCCCGCGGTCGTGTTCACCCAGTCCTGTGCCTTGGCCAGGAGCGGCGCCGGGTCGGGGCTCTCGGGCGGGACGAAGTCCTGCATCGGCGGGAGCGTGACGGGCAGGGCGGACTCGGCGACGGGGTAGTGGTTGCCCTGCTCATCCCAGACGATGGGGAACGGCTCGCCCCAGTAGCGCTGGCGGCTGAAGAGCCAGTCGCGCAGGCGGTAGTTGACCTTGCGGCGGCCGTTACCGCTGCGCTCCAGCCACTCGATGATCCGCTCCTTGGCCTGCTCGGTGGGGAGGCCGTCGAGCGACACTTCCTTGTTGGAGGAGTTGACGGCGAAGCCGGGGGCGGTCATCGCCCGGCCCTGGAGCGCCCAGCGGTCGGCGGCGCCGTAGAGGCGCTGAAGATCGGCGAACGTCCCGAGCCCCATGCCCTCGAAGGTCGCGTGCCACTCGCCGGAGATGCTGCCGCGCATCTCGGGCATGCCGGACTGTTCCGGCGGGAGGGCTTCGCGGCGGCCGCGCACGGCATCCAGCACCTGCCCGAAGATCTCGGGCTTCGCCTCGATCGTGGTGACCAGGCCCATGAAGTCGGCCAGGACGGTCCGCCAGCGCTCGGTGGTGCGCTCCTCCTCTGTGGCGTGGCGGGCGAAGTACGCCATCGCGGCGTCGGTGCGCCCGTAGACCACGTCGCGGATCGGCAGGCCGAAGGTCTTGGCGAAGGCGAAGTCGCGCTCGTCGTGGGCGGGGACGGCCATGATCGCGCCGTGGCCGTAGCCCATCAGCACGTAGTCGGCGACCCACACAGGAATGCGCTCGCCGGTGGCGGGGTTGATCGCGGCCAGGCCGGTCGGGACGCCGGTCTTCTCCTTGTTGTGGGCGCCGGCGTCGGCGAGGCGGTCCACCTCGGCGCGGTTCCGCGCGGCGGTGACATAGTCGCGCAGCGCCGAGACGTTGGTTGACGGGCGCGGGTGCTTGAGCAGGCGGTCCACGACCGGGTGCTCGGGCGCCAGGACCATGTACGTCGCGCCGAAGATCGTGTCGGGGCGCGTG
>CALAFV010000548.1 GCA_937891445.1 uncultured Phycisphaerales bacterium
CATCATGATGCACTACTACCACTACGGGTTCGATGACTTCGTCATCGCCCTGGGGTACAAGGGCGACTACATCAAGAAGTACTTCGTGGACTACGCCCACCTGCAGGGCGATCTGACGGTGGACTTCCGCACCGGGCGGCTGACGCACGAAAACGGGAAGCTCCCGCAGTGGACCGTGCGGATGGTGGATACTGGCATCCCGACGATGACCGGCGGCCGCATCAAGCGCCTCCAGCCGGTGATCGGCAACGAGACCTTCATGCTGACCTGGGGGGATGGGGTCTCGGACGTCAACCTCAAGCGGCTCCTGGAGTTCCACCGCTCCCACGGAAAGATCGCCACCGTGACGGCCGTGCGGCCGACGGCCCGGTTCGGGCACCTGGAGTTCGACGGGGACCGGGTCAAGGAGTTCAGCGAGAAGCCGCAGACCGCGGAGGGGTGGATCAACGGGGCGTTCTTCGTCCTGGAGCCGCAGGTCTTCGACTACATCGAGGGGGACGCAACCCAGTTCGAGAAAGAGCCGATGGAGCGGCTGGCCCGCGAGGGGCAGCTCATGGCCTACCGCCATACCTCCTTCTGGCAGTGCATGGACACGCTGCGGGACAAGAAGCTGCTCCAGGACCTTTGGGACAGCGGCAACCCGCCGTGGAAGACGTGGGAGTAGGCAATGGAGATTGGGCAATGGGCAATGGAAGAGGCCCGTCGCCCTGCCTGACTCCCTCGGCGTGATCCGTCCCCCGGACTCTTCCGCGGCCATCGCGTGTCCCTCAACGTCTGATCGGAGGCTTCCGTGCGCGTCCTGGTCACCGGACATCTCGGATACATCGGAACCATCCTGACCCCGATGCTCCTGGCGCGGGGGCACGAGGTTGTCGGGATGGACTCGGACCTGTACGAGCGGTGCACGTTCGGCGACGGCGGCGCGATCGCCGACGTCCCCAACATCCGCAAGGACATCCGCGACGCCACGATCGACGACGTGCGCGGGTTCGACGCGGTGCTCCACCTGGCCGGGCTGTCGAACGACCCCCTGGGGGACTTCAACCCGGAACTGACGTACGACATCAACCACCGGGCGAGCGTGCGCCTGGCGGAGATGGCGAAGGAAGCCGGGGTGCCGCGGTTCGTCTTTTCCTCCTCCTGCTCCAACTACGGCGCGGGCGGGGACGGGATGCTCGACGAGGGCGCTGCGTTCAACCCGGTCACGCCCTACGGCGAGTCGAAGGTGATGGTCGAGCGGGACGTCGGCCAGATGGCCACCGACCGCTTCACGCCGGTCTTCCTGCGCAACGCGACCGCTTACGGCGTCTCGCCACGGCTGCGCTTCGACCTGGTGCTCAACAACCTCACCGCGTGGGCGTACACCACCGGAAAGGTGATGATCAAGAGCGACGGCAGCCCCTGGCGGCCGATCGTCCACATCGAGGACATCTCCCGCGCGTTCATCGCCGTGATGGAGGCCCCGGCCGAGAAGGTGCACAACCAGGCCTTCAACGTCGGCGCCACAACCGAGAACTACCGCGTGCGGGACATCGCCAACATCGTCGGTGAGACGGTCCCCGGCTCGACGATCACGTTCGCCGACGGCGCGAGCCCGGATAAGCGGAACTACCGCGTGCGGTGCGACAAGTACTGCTCCGCGTTCCCCGACTTCACCCCCCGGTGGACGGCCCGCCGGGGCGCGGCGGAACTGCACGACGCCTTCAAGCGCGTGGGCGTGACCCTCGAGGAGTTCGAGGGGCCACGGTTCAAGCGCATCGCGCACATCAAGCAACTCCTCGAGCAGGGGCTGCTCGGGGACGATTTCAGGTTCAAGCGGTAAGACGGAGGGGATTCGCCGCGGAGGCACAGGGAACACCGAGACGCGCCAACGTTCCTGGGTCCGCTTGTGCCCTCTGCACCCTGCGGTCAACCTGTCTCGAAGGGCGAGTGCATGGACAGCAATCAACGCGACTTCAGAGCGGCGTGCGCCGCCGCCTTCTGCCGCGCCTGCGGCCGCAAGGGGCTCGAGCCGGTCCTCGACCTGGGGGCGATGCCCCTGGCCGACGGTCTCAAGACCGAAGCCGACCTGGCCAAGCCCGAGGGCCGCTACCCGCTGGAGGTCGGCTTCTGCCCCGACTGCGCCCTGGTTCAGATCACCGAGACGCTCCCGCCCGAGGTGCTCTTCGGCCATGACTACCCCTACTTCTCGAGTTTCTCCGACGCCCTGCTCAAGCATTCCCGCGACAACGCCCTGAGCCTGATCGAGTCCCGCAAACTCGGACCGCAGAGTCTCGTCGTCGAACTGGCCAGCAACGACGGCTATCTGCTGAAGAACTTCGTCGAGAAGGGCATCCCCGTGCTGGGCATCGACCCCGCCCCCGGCCCCGCCGCGGCGGCGGAGAAGATTGGCGTCCGCACGATGTGCACGTTCTTCACCAAGGCGCTGGCCGAGGAACTGGCCGCAAACGGCACGCGGGCCGACGTCGTCATCGGCAACAACGTCCTGGCCCACGTCGCCGACACCAACGGCTTCGTGCAGGGGATCCGCACGATCCTCAAGGACGACGGCACCACGTCCATCGAATGCCCGTACCTGCGCGACCTGATCGACCACTGCGAGTTCGACACGATCTACCACGAGCACCTGTGCTACTTCTCGGTCACAGCGGTCAACAACCTCTTCCGCCGCAACGGCCTGTACCTCAACCACGTCGAGCGGCTCCCGATCCACGGCGGGAGCCTCCGCCTCTTCGCCGGCCGGCGCGAGGACGTGCGTCAGTCCGTCACCTCGCTGCTGGCCGAGGAGAAGGCCCTGGGCATGGACAAGCCCGAGTACTACCGCGGCTTCGCGGACCGGGTGAACTCGATCCGCTCCGAAATGCGCCGCATCCTGTCGGACCTCAAGGACCAGGGGAAGCGCATCGCCGCCTACGGCGCCGCGGCCAAGGGCGCCATCATGCTCAACGCGATCGGCGTGGCCGAGGAGACGATCGACTTCGCCGTGGACCGCAACGTCCACAAGCAGGGCAAGTACATGCCCGGCGGTCGGATCAAGATCCTCCCCCCCACCGAACTGCTCGCCCGCATGCCGGACTACACCATCATCCTCCCCTGGAACTTCAAGGACGAGATCCTCGCCCAGCAGGCCGAGTACCGCGCCCGCGGCGGGAAGTTCATCATCCCGATTCCCAAGCCCGCCATTGTTTAGCCACAGATCTACACGGATGAACACAGACAAGGCCGGGAGGACTGAAGACCAACGGACTCGAACTTCCTCTCCCGAATCTGCGTTGATCCGCGTTCATCTGCGGCTCCCTTGAGACAGGCCAAGCATGACCACCGGGCCATCCTTCGAAACCCATCACGACGCCGGCGCCGAGTGCCCCAACTGCGGCTCGCGCGGCCTCACGATCTTCTACACCGTCCGCGGCATCCCCGCGCACTCCTGCCTCCTCATGCCCACTCGGGCCGAGGCCGTCGGCTATCCCCGCGGCGACCTGCGCCTGGGCTTCTGCGACGCCTGCGGCTTCATCACCAACACCGCGTTCGACGTCTCCCTCAACGAGTACTCGCAGCGGTACGAGGAGACCCAGGGCTTCAGCCCGACGTTCAACAAGTTCGCCCGCGAACTCGCGAAGCGCTACGCCGACCGCTACGACCTGGGCTCGGGCAAGACCACGCTCGAGATCGGCTGCGGCAAGGGCGAGTTCCTCATCCAACTCCTCGAGGAGGCCGGGCCGGGCGCTCGCGGCATCGGCATCGACCCCGGCTACATCCCGTCGCGCACCACCAGCCCCGCCGCCGAGCGTGCGGAGTTCATCGTTGACCTCTACGACCGGCGCTACGCCCACCTCAAGGCCGACTTCATCGTCTGCCGCCACACGCTCGAACACATCGCCCCCACCCGGGAGTTCATGCGCGAACTGCGCACGACCATCGGCGACCGCCCCGGCACCGTCCTCTTCTTCGAACTGCCCGACGTCATGCGGGAACTCAAGGAAGGGGCCTTCTGGGACATGTACTACGAGCACTGCACCTACTTCTCCTGCGGCTCGCTGGCCCGCCTCTTCCGCTCCACCGGCTTCGACGTCACGCACCTGACGCTCGAATACGGCGACCAGTACATCATCCTCGACGCCGTTCCCGCCGACGGCCCGACGCATCCGCGCCTGCCGCTGGAGAACGACCTCGACGAACTGCGCTCACGCGTCGCGGACTTCGGCAAGGTCACCTCGGCCGTGGTGTCGAAGTGGAAGCGGATCCTCGACGAGGGCCGCGCCCGCGGCGAGCGGACGGTCATCTGGGGCTCGGGCTCCAAGGGGGTCTCCTTCTTGACGACGCTTGACGCCGGCGACGCCGTCGCCGCTGCGGTAGACATCAACCCCTACCGCCACGGCAAGTTCATGCCCGGCTCTGGCCACGAGATCGTGTCGCCCGAGTCGCTGCGGGACCTGCGTCCCGACCGGGTCATCGTCATGAACCCCGTCTACGTCCCCGAGATCACGGCCCAACTCCACTCGATGGATCTGCGGCCGCAGGTGCTGGCGCTCTGAATCCCGCGGAGGGTGGTGAGGATGAAGCGACTGCTCAGGCCGCTCCAGCCCGCCGCGTTCACCGCGCTGCAGCGTGTGCTCTTCGCACGCGGCCGCGACGTCACCGCCGAACTGACCGGCGGCCCGCTGCTGGTCATCGCCCCCCATCCCGACGATGAAACACTCGGCTGCGGCGCCGCGATCATGCGCACCGCCGACGCCGACCATGCGGTCCACATCGTCATCGTCTGCGACGGCCGGCACTCGCACAAGGAGGCCGGCGTCCCCGCTGATCGCATGGCCGAGATCCGGCGGGGCGAGGTGCTCGAGGCCTGCCGGCGCATGGGCGTCCCCCCCGAGCGCGTCACGCTGCTGGGTCACGAGGACCGCCACGTGGCCGCCAGCGCCCGCGAGGCCGCGGAGGGACTCGAGCGCATCGTCGCCGAAACAAACCCAAAGGTCATCCTCGCCCCATCGGGCATCGACGCCCACCCCGACCACCGCGCGATCCACGCCATCGTGTGCCGACTCGTCGAGCGAGGGCGTATCAAGGCCCCGGTGTACGAGTACCCCGTGTGGTTCTGGTCCCCCGGTGCGTGGATGACGCTCCGGGACCCCGCCCTGCGCCGCCTGATCCAACTCGCTCTTCGGCCGCTGCGCACCGCCGTGCGCAGTCGCCCGCTGCTGGTCCGCACCGACGGCTACCTCGAGCGAAAGCGCCACGCGATGGACGCCTTCGAGTCGCAGATGCGGAAGAACCCCGAGCACCCGGAGTGGCCGGTTCTGGCCGAGGACTTCCTCGCCTCGTTCTTCCGGCGCTACGAGTTGTTCTTCCCCCTTCTGGGCGCCGGAGCGCCCGCGTGGCCGCGGCCCAAGGACGATCCCTACGCCATCCAATCCGGCGGCCTGGTCTGGGGATGGCCGCCCGATGCGTCCGCCGCCGGCGAGCGCGGGAGCACGACGGCATGATGATCCGCGTCCTTCACACCATGCCGGACCTCGCCGTGGGCGGCGGCCAGTTGCTGCTCCTGCGCAATCTCTCGGCGATGGACAGGCAGGCGTTCTCGCACGTCGTCTGCACCGTGCACCCGCTGGAGGGAGCAGCCGCAGGGATGCTGGCGAAGTACCAGGAGGCCGGCATCGAGGTTGTCTCGCTGAACCTGCGCTCCGCGGCGGGGCTCCCCGGCGCGATCCGGCGGCTCTGCCGCCTGATCCGCGAGCGCCAGATCGATCTCATCCACGCGAACAACACCGGCAGCGACCGCCTTGTCGCCCAACTCGCGGCCCGGCGCACGGGCGTGCCGATCGTGAACACGCTCCATTCGGCCCTCTACCTCGGCCGCAAGTCGCGTGGGCCGAAGGACCTCGTGCGGCGCCTGCGGCTGGCTGTTGACCGCGCCGTCGCCCGCCACACGATCCGCCACTGCATCGCCGTCGGCCAGGCGGTGAAAGAGGCATGGCTGCCGTACACGACGCGCTACGGCCTGGGCCCCGACCGCATCACGGTGATCCACCCGGGCGTGGACCTCTCTCGCTTTACCCCGCTCGCCGAGACGGCGAAGGAGGACCTGCGCCGCTCGCTGGGCGTCGCCGATGCTCAGCCGCTGCTGCTGAACGTCGCGCGGATAACCAACGGCAAGGGACAGCACCTGCTGATCCCGATGATGCGAGAGGTTCGCCCCCGCCACCCTCAGGCGAAACTGCTGCTGGTCGGCGATGGCGAACTGCGGACCGACCTGGAGAAACAGGTCCGCGATGAAGGGCTCGACAGCGCCGTTGTGATGCCCGGCCGGCGCGACGACATCCCGGCGCTGCTGGGCATCGCGGACGTGTTCGTCTTCCCGTCCTTCAGCGAGGGGTTCCCTCTCTCGGTGCTGGAGGCCATGGCGGCGGGGCTGCCGATCGCGGCGTTCGACCTGCCATCGTTCGCCGAACTAGGTGAAGGGCGAGCCTCCATGGCGCTGGCGCCCGTGGGGGACGGACCGGCCCTCACCCGCACGGTTCTCGATCTGCTGGCCGACCCGGAGCGGATGCACGCCATGTCCCGCGTCGGACGCGAGGTCGCCCAGCGGTTCGACCAGCAGCGGGCCAGCCGCGCAATCGAAGATGTGTACCGGTTGGTGCTCGGCCAGACCTGAACCGTCTGTCTTACAAGCCGGAGCGGGCCGCGCGGCGGTACCCCGCGGGCATCGGGATCAGGATGAAGGAACGGAGCAAACGGGTCGCATCGGCGCGGTCCGCCTCCTCGAGCGCCCCCGTCCCTGCGCGGCGGAGGAACTCGGCGTCAATTTCGACCGTTTCGGGAAGGTAAGCCTCCGCGGCGGCGCACTCGCGGCGGAGGTTGTCGTTGGCCCAGGTACGCACGAATCTGAGCGTGCCGGAGCCTGATCCAGGGGCCGGAGCGTACACGGGATTCACGCCCAGCGGGCCGGGACCGGGCGGCTCCATCGGATCGGGAAGATCACGCGGCGCCCACGCCGCCGCCGCGCCGCCCAGCATGCACAGAGCATCGGCACGCGACAGATCGCCCCCTGGCGCGGGCAGCCGGCCCTCCCGAACCGCGGCACGCACCACCTCCGCCTCGTCGAAAAACACGGGCCCGGCGGACGCCAGAATGTTCCGGTAGCCCTCGAACGTGAGCGGAATGCCGGGCGTCGGATTGTGGCCATCGGCGTTGTGGAGATGCGGGAAGCCCCAGACGCCTCCAGCGTCCGCCGACTTGACGACCCGGGCGAGTTCCCGCACCAGCGCGGCCTTCGAGGGAATGTAGTGGAACGCGTCGAGCGAGAACGCGCCATCCAGTTCGCCATCGGCGAACGGCATCGGCGCCTGGGCGTCCAGCGCGATGAGCGTAGCGCCCGAGCCGAGAATGCGGCGGGCCAGGCACAGGCTGATCACATCCGCGTCGGACGTGATCACGTCCACCGCC
>CALAFV010000549.1 GCA_937891445.1 uncultured Phycisphaerales bacterium
ATCCCAGGGCGGTGACCTTGTTTGTGTGGATCCGCGAGGCGATGCGGAGCGTTCCGGTTGAGGCGTCGCGGATCTGGACGGCGCCGTCGAACCCCCCGCTGGCGACCAGCGTGCCGTCGGGGTTGAAGGTCACGGTGCCGACCATCCACTGGTGCGCCTGCAACGAGTAACGGGTTGCGCCGGTGGCGACGTCCCAGACGTGCAGGAGGCCGTAGTCGGTCCCGGCGGCGAGGGTGGCGCCGTCGGGGGCGAAGCAGAGCGAGGCGATGGGCTGCGGCGCCCGCTCGAGTTCGCGCACGATCTTGCCCGTCGCCGCGTCCCAGAGGATCACTTGCCCGCGCCGGTTGCCGCTGGCGACGACGCGGCCGTCGGGGCTGAACGCGCCGGCGGGGGAGAAGACGCCGCCCATCGAGAAGGATGGGTTGATCTCCGGGACGACGGTGCGGCGCAGGGTGATGGTGTCGTACAGCGCCAGGCGGGGGGCGACCGCCGGATCGTGGCACGCGCCCAGGGCGGTGGTCCCGTCGGCGGTGACGTCGAAGATGTACTGCGGGTCGGGGTGCAGCGCCTCGGCGATCATGGAGCCGGTCGCTTCGTCCCAGATCCGGGTCTGGAGCGATGGCTGGGAGATCACGAGGATCGTCGATCCGGAGGGGCCGGGGCGGCGGGCCGCGAACATGTGGCCGTGGATCTGCGTCTGGAGGGATCGGCTCGAGCCATCCACGAGGCGCGAGAGGTAATCCCACTCCCAGCCGCGCAGGTCGCTGGGGCACTCCTCGAGCAGGCGCATCATGCGTCCGGCTTCGCCGCCGGCGAAGGCGGCTTGGGCGAAGCCGATGCGGCTGAAGTAGAGGCTGCGCCGGAGCGATTCGGCCTGGTCGTCGGCGCGGCGGCGGTGGGTCTCGGCCTCGGCGCGCTGGGCGACGGCGAAGTCGCGGGCCTTCTCGGCGATCTGTTTCGCATATGTCTCTTCGAGAGCGCGGCGGCGATTGACGGCCGCCTGCCACGCCGCGTACCCCGCCAGAACGCCCAGCAGCAGCACGGCCAGCACGCCCGCGGCGACGAAGGAGCGGTAGCGCCGCAGTTGCTTGCGCAGCACGTACATCGCGGAGTCGCGCTTGGCCTCGATCGGCTCGTCGGCGAGGAACCGGCGGACGTCGGCGCCCAGGTCCGCCGCCGACTGGTAGCGGCGCGAGCGGTCCTTCTCGATCGCCTTGAGGACGAGGGTTTCGAGGTCGCCGCGGAAGGTGCGGCTGACGGTCGTGAGGCGCGCCGGCGGGTCTTCGCGGATGATCCGCAGTGCCTCGGGGAGGGAGCGGCCGGAGAGGTCGTGGGGCAGGCGGCCGGCGAGGAGTTCGTAGAGGATCACGCCCAGCGCGTACACGTCCGAGCGCGTGTCGATGTCGCCGGTGTCGCCGGAGACCTGCTCGGGAGACATGTACGAGAGGGTGCCGATGATCTGTCCGGCGGAGGTGTGGAGCGTGGTGTGGCGCAGTTCGGCGTCCGTGGCGCGGGCGACGCCGAAGTCGAGGATCTTGGGCTGGCCGCGTTCGGCGTCGCTGGCGTCGGCGGCGCGCAGGCCGGACGGGGGCGTGTCGCCCGCGGGTTGAGCAGTGGGGGAGGAGGGGGGAGTGGGGGGGCGGCCGCGGCCTTGTCTTCGGCCGTGGGGTCCACGACGAGGATGTTCGCGGGCTTGAGGTCGCGGTGGATGACGCCGCGCTGGTGGGCGTGCTGCACACCGTCGCAGATGCGTGCGAAGAGTTCGAGCCGCTCGCGCGTGCCCAGGTTGTGGGCGCGGGCGTAGTCGATCAGCGAGCGCCCGCGGACAAACTCCATCGCGATGAACGGCTGGCCGCCCGAGGCGGACTCGGCCACGCCCGCCTCGTAGATCTGCGCGATCCCGGGGTGCTGGAGGCGGCCGAGGACCTCGGCCTCGTGCTCGAAGCGCCGGAGCATCGACGGCGAGGCCAGGCCGCGCCGGATGAGTTTGAGCGCCACGGTGCGGCGCGGGCGCTCCTGCCGGGCGAGGTACACCACGCCCATGCCCCCGGACCCGAGCACACCCAGGATCGTGTACGCGCCGATGCGCGTCCCCGCGGGGAGGGTGGCGTCCAGCCCCGCGGCGGGGGGGCGACGCGGGGGTTCTCGAGGAAGCCGGTTTCCTCCTCCAGCGCCTCCAGGAGCGAGAGGACTTCGTCGCGCAGGGCCTCGTTGCCAGCGCACGCCTCCTCGAGCCTCGGGCCGCGCTGCTCCGGCGGCAGGTCCGCCAGCTCGATGAACAGTTCTTCGGCGCGCCTGGCTAGGTCCGGGCTCACCCGCTCTCCTTCTCACCGGACCCGTTGGCGCCGCGGCCTCGTCCCTCGCCGGCCTCGGCCCGCGTCAGTTCGCGCTTCAGCCACGCGCGGGCGAACGTCCACTCGTTCTTCACGGTCGCCGGCGAGACGCCCAGGGCCGACGCCGCTTCCTCGATCGAGAGCCCGCCGAAGTAGCGGAGGACGACGACCTCGGCCTTGCGCGAGTCGTACTCCTGGAGGCGCTGGATGGCCTCGTCGAGGGCGACCAGGTCGAGCCCGTCGTCGTCGTCCCCGGTGGCGACGGCGTCGTCGGAGAGGGCGATGCGCTTGCGCCCGCCGCCGTGCTTGATGCGGTCGCGGTGCCGCGCCCGCTCGACGAGGATGCGGCGCATCGCCTGGGCGGCGGCGGCGAAGAAGTGCCCGCGGTTGTCCCACGCCTTGGCGGCGGCCTGGCCCTCGGAGCCGATGAGGCGGATGTACGCCTCGTGCACCAGCGCCGTGGGCTGGAGCGTGAGATTCTCCGACTCCTTGGCCATCCGCGCGCCGGCGAGTTTGCGCAGTTCCTCGTAGACCAGGGGGAGCAGTTCGGCCGCGGCCTTGGGGTCGCCGGCCCCCAGCGCGGAGAGGATCTGTGTCACTTCCTGCTTGCGGGCTTCATCCATAGCCGGGTCCGCGGGGGGGACGGTGGGAGAGGTCGGTCGGGGGGCGGGGGGGACGGTGTGCGGGGTGGCCGCGGTGAGGGGGTGAGGGTGGGGGGGAGCGCCCCCTGAGTTTCCCATACGGTGGGCCGCGCGGCAACTACCTGAAGGCGGCGCTGGCCCTCCCGCCCTGTTCCCAGACGGTCATCCTGCCGGGGGTCGGCCGCAGTTGGCCTGGGGCGCCGGCGAGATTGAAGAGCGCGGTGAGCCGCGTGGGGCGCATCCGGGGCTTTGCCCTACACAGCAACCGTCGCGGTCGCGGCCGAGGGCCGGGCCGCTTGGGTGTGTTCCTCCACAGTACCGGGTCACTCGTCGGCCGCTGGCGCCATCGGTGCGCCAAGGCGGTGGCGCGGCCCACCGGCGGCGTGGTCTATGTGTACAACCAGCCCAACTTCGCGCACAGCGACCTGTGCGCCGGCGCGGTGCCGCTGCGGCAGGGGACCTTCACCGGGTGCACCGTCGGCGCGGGGCGCG
This sequence comes from uncultured Phycisphaerales bacterium, assembly GCA_937891445.1. Classification (GTDB taxonomy): domain Bacteria; phylum Planctomycetota; class Phycisphaerae; order Phycisphaerales; family UBA1924; genus CALAFV01. The sequence continues at coordinate 3,467 of CALAFV010000549.1, forward strand.
AGTACGCCGCCTCCTGCGGCGGGGCGCCGCTGGGCCAGACGGCGGACGTGTGGTTCAGTTGGACCAGCGGCTGCACGGGCACGCTCACGCTCGACACCGCCGGCTCCGACTTCAACACCGTGCTTTCGGTTCTCACCGGCTGCCCGGGCGACCCCGACGTCGCGCAGATCGCCTGCAACAACGACGCTTCCGGCCAGGGCGTGACCTCGCGGCTGTCGTTCAACTACGAGCCGAATCGCACCTACTACATCCGCCTCGGCGGCGTCGCCGGCGGCGAGGGCAACTACGTGCTCCAGGTCACCGACGGCAACGGCAACCCGCCGGCGAACAACACCTGCACCGGCGCTCAGGACATCACCGACGGCACGTACCACTTCTCCACCTGCCGCGCCGGCGCGGGCCTGAGCATGCCCGGGTGCGCAGGCCAGGGCTTCGTCTCCTTCGATCACGAGGTCTGGTTCCGTTACACCGCCCCGCGCACCGGCATCGCGACCGTTGACCTCTGCGGCAGCAACTACCCCGCGGCCGTCGCGGTCCACGCCCAGGCGCACTGCCCGACGATGCTCGACGCCCCGGTCGCGTGCAGCACCGGCGGCGATTGCCCGGAGGGCCAGGCCCGCGTGCAGTTCGCCGCGACCGAGGGGCAGCAGTTCTACATCCGCGTTGGCAGCCCCGACGGCTTCCCCGGCGGCAACGCCACGATGACGGTCTCGGTCGGCACGCCGTGCCCGGCCGATTGGAACGACGACGGCGTCGTCAACTCGACCGACATCAGCGCCTTCCTGACGACCTGGCTGGCCAGCGTCCAGGCGAACGATCTCGCCGCGGACTTCAACGGCGACCAGAGCGTCAACTCGACGGACATCAGCGCGTTCCTGACGGCCTGGCTCCAGGCTGTCCAGGGCGGCTGCTGATCCCGGCGTCCTGCCGGACATCCGGTTTGCAACCAACGCCCGCCCCCATGACGGGGGCGGGTGTTTGTCTTTCCGAAGCTCTTAGCCTGCGCGTGAGGGCGCATCGCATTGGTCCGTCGCCGGGGGGGCCGGGCGCGGCGTGCGTGCCCGGATCAGTGAACACGCAAGCGGACAGGCCAACGGCGCTCGTGCGCCGCGGCGGTGGGACCGTCCCCGCCAGGCCACAACGTCCAAGGAGCAGACCCGTGGCCAAAAGACCGATCGCGATGATGACCCGTTGCAGCGCCGCTGCGCTGCTGGTGCTGGCCAGCGCCGCCGGCGCGGCCCACGCGCAGTGCGGCGCGATGACGCCGCTCCTGGCCCCGACGCCCGCCTCCGGCGAGTGGTTCGGTAGCGCCGTGGCCGGCTACCTGAGCAACGGGGCCGAGCGGCTCATGATCGGCTGCCGCCTCGACGACACCGCCGCGGGGGGCAATGCGGGCAGCGTCTACACCTTCGGCCGCCTCGACAACAACCAGTGGGGTTATTTTGCGCAACTGACCGCGAATGACGGCCAGGTCAACGACTACTTCGGGACCTCCGTCGGCGTCACCGACCCGTACTGCGTCGTCGGCGCTCCCGGCGCCGGCGTCGGCGGGGCCGCGTACTTCTTCACGCGCACCGGCCCGGGCTGGGTGCAGATGGACAAGCAATCGCTCAGCAGCGCCGCGGCGGGGGACGACTTCGGCGCTGCCGTGGCGATGGACGGCACGTGGGCCGTGGTCGGCGCCCCGGGCCGTGACTTCGGCAGCATCAACGACGCGGGCGCGGCGTACTTCTTCCGCCGCCAGAGCAACGGGACCTACACCGCCGGCACCGCCGTCCTGGGCAACAACAGCCTCGACAACGGCAGCCGCCTGGGCAGCGCCGTGGCGATGAAGTTCCCCGTCGCCGTCATCGGCGCCCCGAACTACTCGCAGCCCGCCTGGCCGGCCCAGCACGGCGTCGTCCGCGTGTATCGCTGCGATGCCGCCTCCGTCTGGCAGTGGGAGGAGGTCCTCTCCTCCAACAACCCCGGCAGCGGCGACGCGTTCGGCGCCGCCGTCGCGACCGACGGGACGCTGATCGCCGTCGGCGCGCCCGGCGACGACCGCACCGAGGCCCAGGGCGGCGTCCTGAGCGACTCCGGCTGCGTGTACATCTACCGCTATCAGAGCGGCGACTGGTACTTCGAGCAGCAGATCTTCGCCCCCGACGCCACGGCGGGCGCGCAGTTCGGCGGCGCCGTCGCCATCGAGAACGACCGCCTGGTCGTCGGCACGCCCGGCGCGAAGAAGGCGTACGTCTTCCGGCGCATCCCCGCCGCGTTCGGCTACAAGTGGATCGCGGATGAGTCCATCACCGGCCCCGCCGGCACGAGCGCGGCCACGAGTTTCGGCAACGCCGTCGCCATCACCGGCCAGAGCATCGCCATCGGCGATCAACTCGACGACACGTCCGGCTGGGTGAACTCCGGCTCGGTGCACGTCCGTCGGCCGAGCGCCGCCTACAGCGACTCCTGCGAGGGGGCCGTCGCCATCGGCCTGGGCCTGCATGGCGGGTGCACGACCTTCGCCACGCGTGATGGCTCCACCACGTGCGGCAACCAGGCGGCTCAGGGCCCGGACGTCTGGTTCAGTTGGACGCCCACGTGCTCCGGCACCGCCAGGATCGACACGCTCGGCTCGTCCTTCGACACCATCATCTCCGTGCACACCGCCTGCCCCAGCGGCGACGACACAAACACGCTCGCATGCAACGACGACGGCGGCGGGGCCTACGGCCTCTTGTCAATGCTGACCTTCGAGGCCGTCGCGAACACGACCTGCCTCATCCGCGTCACCGGCTACGACGGCGCCCGCGGCGCGTTCGCGCTGACGCTCCAGCAGGCGGCGTCCAACGACACCTGCGCCACCGCCGCGCCCATCACCGCCGGCTCCCACGCCTTCAGCACCTGCGCCGCGACCACCGACGGCCCGACCGTGACCTCCTGCTACAGCGGCACGGAACTCGGCATGTACAAGGACGTGTGGTACCGGTACACCGCCGAGTGCTCGGGCGACGTGACGATCACCACCTGCGGCAGCCTCTTCGACACCATCCTGGCCGTCTATCCCGCCGGCGAGTGCCCGACGGCGTCCGGTCCGAGCCTGGCGTGCAACGACGACAGCCCGGGCGCCTGCCAGCAGCCGGGCCTGTTCTCGCGGGTGCAGTTCCAGGCCGTCGCGGGCCAGGAGTACCTCATCCGTATCGGCGGGTTCAATAACGCCGCCGGCGCGGGCATGCTCAACATCTCCTGCACGCCGACCTGCCGCGCCGACTGGGACGGCAACGGCCAGGTGAACTCGTCGGACATCTCCGCCTTCCTCACGACCTGGCTCCAGAGCGTGACCGCGCCGAGCCTCGACGCCGACTTCAACGGCGACGGCGCGACCAACTCCACCGACATCAGCGCCTTCCTCACGGCCTGGCTCGAGGCCGTGACCACCGGCTGCTGACCCCCCTTTCCCGGGGCATTCCCGGGCCTGACGCACGCCCCGGCTCCGCCGGGTTGCCCAATGACGCCCACATCCGGCCACGGTGCGGGCGTCTTTTCTTTTGCTCATTTAGCCGCGCAGCGGCTCTTCGTCGCATGGGGTAGCACCGCCGCGGCCGGCTCCCCGATCCCCGAGAGGCCGCCGGCATCACCGAAATAACCC
>CALAFV010000550.1 GCA_937891445.1 uncultured Phycisphaerales bacterium
GCAGTTCAGGCAGCACCGTCAGCCCCGCCGCGGCGATCGCCGCGCCGCTGATCGACCCCAGCCCGCCCAGCACGACCATGATGAGGATGTCGAAACTCTTCTGGAAGCCCAGTTCCCGCGGGTTGAGTTGCACGCCGACGGTGTGGGCGAAGATCCCGCCCGCGACCCCCGCGAAGAAAGCCGCCAGCACGAACGCCCGGACCTTGTACCGCGTCGTGTGCACGCCCATCGCCTCGGCCGCGATCTCGTCCTCGCGGATCGACAGGAACGCCCGGCCGTAACTGCTCTCCTTCAGCCGGTAGGCCACCAGCAGCGTGATCCCCGCCCCCAGCCACGCCCAGAAGAGGCTGCTGTAGAACGGCAGGCCGCTGAACCCCAGCGCCCCGCCGAGATACCGCGGCAGTTCGTACAGCGGCGTGGCGGCGATCTGTTCCGGGTCCCACAGCGCCTCGGTCGTCTGCGACTCCAGCAGCACGCGGATCACCTCGCCGAAGCCGAGCGTGACGATCGCGAGATAGTCGCCCTTGAGCCGCAGCGACGGGAGGCCGACGAGGTACCCGCAGATCGCGGCGACCACCCCTCCGGCGATCAGCGCGGCGAAGAACAACAGGTCCGCCCCCGTCACCAGCGGCGCCTGGTGGCCGGGGAACATCGTGCTCAGCAGGCCGCCGTGCACGAGGGCATCGCCCCAGATGCGGTGCGAGCCGTAGTAGACGATCGCCGCCGCGGTGTACGCCCCCACCGCCATGAACCCCGCGTGCCCGATGGAGAACTGGCCGGTAAACCCGTTCACCATCGTCAGCGAGACCGCGAGGATGATGTTCGTGCCGATGTCCAGCAGGAGTTTGGCGTAGAAGTCGCCGAGCATCGGCTTGATGAGCAGTTGCAGCACGACGGCCAGGCCGACCGCGCCCAGCACCGGGAGCAGCGAGCGAGCCAGCACCACGCCGGCAGGCGGCCGCAGTTCCAGCGCCTGCGCGTTCATCCGGTCTGTCTCGCGCTCCATGCCCAAGCCGGAGGCTCCTTACACCTTCTCCGCCGTCGTCTTGCCCAAGAGCCCGCTGGGGCGGAAGAGCAGAACGACGATCAGGAGGCTGAACACGTACAGGTCGCGGAGTTCGGGGGAGACGTACGCCGCCCCGAAGAACTCGAGCAGGCCGATGAGCAGCCCGCCGAGCATCGCCCCGCGGATGTTGCCGATCCCCCCCACCACCGCCGCGACGAAGGCCTTGAGCCCCAGCAGCACCCACGTCGCCGACGCGGGCTGCCCCAGGCCGGGGTACTTCTGCGCGTACAGGAACCCCGCGGCCGCCGCGAGCATCGCGCCCAGCACGAACGTGAAACTGATGATCCGGTCAACCGGGATGCCCATCAGCGCCGCGTTGTTCGTGTTGAACGACACGGCCCGCATCGCCCGGCCCAGGCGCGTGCGGAAGACCAGCCAGTCCAGCGCGAGCATCAGCGCCACGGCCGTCCCGGCGCCGATCACGTCCACCAGCCGCAGCGCCGTCCGCGGCATGCGCAGCAGCGAAGCCTGTGCCCCCTCCGCCGCGCCCAGGTCGCCACGTACCAGGATGTCCGCCCCGGCCTCCTTCGTGCCCGATTCGAGGACCGCCAGCCGCCGCACCTGGTCCCCCGCGCGGACGCGGAACTGGTACACCCGGCCCGGCTCGAAGGTCACCGCCTCGTCGAACCGCACCGTCCCCGGCTGCGAGCCGGGCGACACCGTGCCGCTCGCGACCGTCGAGGTGTTGAGCACCACATCCGGCAGCAGCGCCGGCATCGGCTGCGGGCGCGTGCCGAACATCCAGTTGAGTTGCCCGAGGTTCTGGAGCAGCAGCGAAACGCCGATCGCCGTGATCAGTACGTTCAGCCGCGGGGCGCTCCGCAGCGGCTTGTACGCCATCCGCTCGAGGCAGAAGCCCACAAGCCCGCACGTCGCCATCGCCGTCAGCAGGATCGCCCCGCCGCTGAGCAGCGCCAGCGACTCGCTCTGACGCAGCGCCTTGGCCACCAGCAGCAGGGCGATCGCCCCCCATCCCCACACCCCGGCCAGCAGCACCGTCAGGCCGCCCGTGCTCCGCGGCAGCGTCGCCCGCAGCCGCTCCGGCAGCCGGTCCTGGAGCAGCCGCTCGTAGGCGATCAGCAGCCCCCCGACCGCGACCATCCCCACCAGCACCACCCACACCCACGGCGCCACCGGCTGAACCGCCGCGGCGCCCGCCCACCCCGCACTGACCGCCGCCGTGAACGACACCCACGCCCCCAGCACGAAAACGTCGCTGTGGGCGAAGTTAATGAACTTCAGGATGCCGTAGACCATGGTGTAGCCCAGCGCGATCAGCGCGTAGAGGCTCCCGACGGCCAGGGCATCGATCAGGGTCTGGAGAAACTTCTCAACCACGCGGGCTGGGATGGTAGCGAAAAAAGCCCCCCGCGTTGAGCGGGGGGAACGGATCGTGGAGAGTCAGCAGACCCGCGGCCGGGCCGGCCGGACCGACCGGCCGGCTCACTTGGGGGGTTCGATCGTCGCCACGTACACCGGCTTGCCGTTCTTCACCTGGACGATCACGGCCGACTTGCTCGCGTCGCGGTTCTCGTCGATCGTGATCACCCCGGTCACGCCGCGGAAGTCCTTGGTCTCCGCGATCGCCCTGGCCAGGTCGCGCCCGCCGAGGCTCTTGGCCCGCTTCATCGCGTCGGCCAGCACCAGCGCCGCGTCGTACCCCAGCGCGGCCAGCCCGTCGGGCGTCTGGCCGCTGTACTCAGCCCGGTACTTCTCCACAAACGTCCGGACCTCCTCGCTGGGCTGGTCGGGGGCGTAGTGGTTCGAGTAGTAGCACCCCTCGATCGCGTCCTTCCCGATCGCCGAGAGTTGCTCCGAATCCCACCCGTCGCCCCCCAGCAGCGGCACCGTAATGCCGAGTTTGCGGGCCTGGATGGCGATGTTCCCCGCCTCCGTGTAGTACCCCGGGATGAAGATCACGTCCGGGTTCTGCGAGCGGATCGTGGTCAGTTGGGCGGAGAAGTCCTGATCGCCGCTGGAGTACGCCTGGTCCGCGACGATGCGGCCGCCCAGGTTCTCAAAGTGCTTCTTGAACTCGTCGCGCAGCCCTTTGGAGTACGCCTGGGCTTGGTCGAAGAGCACCGCCGCCGTGGCCGCGTTGAGGTGATCCCGCGAGAACTTCGCGACGACATACCCCTGGAACGGGTCGATGAAGCACACCCGGGAGACCATGTCGCGCCCGCGCGTCACCGCCGGGGCGGTGCTCGACGGCGTGATCATGGGCACGCCGTACTGCTGCGCCACCGCGCCGCCGGCCAGCGACAGGCCACTGGCCACCTCGCCCAGCACCGCGACCACCTTGTCATTGGTGATCAGCCGCGTGACGGCCGTGCCGGCCTCGCGCGACTCGCCCTTGGTGTCATACGTGATCACCTCGAGCATCCGGCCGTTGACCCCCCCGGCCGCGTTGATCTCCTTGACCGCCAGCCGGATCCCCTGGTCGGTGGACTGGCCGAACGTCGCCTCCTTGCCGGTCATGGATGCGTAGTGCCCGATCCGGATCGTCCCGGCGCCGTTGTCGGCCTGATTGGCCGCGGCAGCGCCGGCCGAGTTCCCCGCGGGAGCCGCCGCGTTCGCCCCGGAGGAGGCCGCCGTCCCGGCGTTCGTCTGCGCCGAGCCGCTGTCGTTCGAGCCGGACTTGTCGCACCCGCCGAGCAGCGCGCACGCCGCGACCACCACCGCGCTCAGAAGGCCGGTCCGTGTTGTGATCCACGCCATGGGCAGTTCCTTGTGGTTCCCCGCCGCCTCCCGCACCGCGGCCCGCTACGGAGCCTCGCGCCCCCGGCGAACCCGACCGGGTTCCGGCCGCCCCGCACGGTTTATACCCATCCCTCGCTACGCTTTCAAACGATGTGGATTGCCGACGATGTGCTCGCCGCCGCCGCAACCGCCCTGCGCGAGGCGGAAGAGGGGTTTGTGCACGAGCAGGCGGTCCGCGGCCTCGACGCCCTTGAGGAGGTCGATCTGCACCGGCTGATCGCCGCCGGCCTCGCCGGGGCCGGCTTTGGGGTCCTGCGCGAGCAGCCGTACCCCGGCGACCGCACCACCGCCCGCCCGACGGGCGACCAACTCGCCCGGGAGAGCGAGCGCCGGCGCTGCGACCTGGTCCTGACCCCCGAGCCGGGCCTCCGCATCGCCGACCCGGTCAGGACCATCAAGCGCCGCCTCGCCCATGAGCGACAGGCCGCCGGCACCCTCTTCGAGGCCCACGCCGCCGCCACCGCCGCCGAGGAAGAGGCCGCCCCCCAACCCGGCACGATCCCCCCCGAGGACGCCTTCTGGCTCGAGGTCAAACTCGTCGGGCAGTACTGCTATGAGGCCGGCATCCCCGGCCCCAACCGCACCTACGCCTCGCAACTGGTCCGCGGCATCACCGCCGACCTCGCCAAACTCGCCGCCGACCCGCACATCGACGCCGGCGCCCTGCTGCTGATCCTCTTCACCGAGGACCAGCGCGTCGCCGACCACGACCTCGTGCAGGCGATGCACCGCTGCCTCGACAAAGGCGTGGTCGCCTCCACGCCGATCACCACCTCGTTCCCCGTGCTCGACCGCATCGGCAACACGCTCTGCACGACGGCGCTGATCCGCGCCAGCCGCGGCTAGTCCGCCCCACAGCCCCGCGGCGATCGGCCCGCTTGGCGTTCCCGGGCCCATCTGTTAGAGTGCGAGCGGCAGGCGGCCCCGGTCCCACGACACCTGCCCGGGACTTCATCATCATGAACAGAGCACCGCTCCGGATCTGCCCCGGCGCCGCGGCCGTGGCGTCGGCCCTCGTCCTCGCATCCGCCTCCCGGCCCTTCCGCCCGGCTTCGTGGACCAGCACGTCGCCACAAGTTCCGGCCAGGCCGTCGGCATCTGCTTCGCCCCCGACGGCCGCGGCTTTGTGTGGGACAAGGGCGGCACCGTCTGGCTGCTCGAAAATGGGTTCCTCTCCCACACGCCGCTGATCGACATCTCCGAGGAGGTCGGCAACTGGCGCGACCTGGGCCTCCTGGGCTTCACCATCGACCCGGACTTCCTGACCAACGGCCGCATCTACCTCCTCTACGCGGTCGATTACCACCACCTCCGCTACTTCGGCACCCCCGAATACGACCCGCAGGCCAACCAGTACTACCACGACACCATCGCCCGCCTGACCCGCTACACCTGCAACGCCGCCGACGGCTTCCGATCCGTTGATTACTCGTCGCGCTACGTCCTGGTCGGCGAGCCGATGATGTCGCCGGAGAGAACGGCTTCCCGCCGCAGTGGCGCAACCTCTACTACCACGGCGATTTCGTCGACGGCTGGATCAAGGCCTTCGTCCTCGACGAGCAGGACCAACTCCTGGAGATCCGCGACTTCCACGACAGCGCGGGCGCAGTCGTCTGCATGGCGACCAATCCCGTGGACGGCGGGCTCTACTACATCGCCTACGGCCCGGCCGGCACGCCCCAGATCCGCCGCATCATCAACGCCGCCACCGCCCCGCCCACCGCCGTCGCCACGGCCGATCCCGCCTTCGGCCCCCTCCCGCTGACGGTGCAGTTCTCCAGCGCCGGCTCCGGTACGCTCGACGGCTCGCCCGTCACGTACCAGTGGGACTTCGGCGACGCCTCGCCCCCCAGCACCGAGGCCAACCCGACGCACACCTACACCGGCGCCGTGGACATCACCGACGCCGGCGCGATCGTCGCCCGCGTCTTCGAACTGATGCCCCCTTACCCCTACGGCGCCGGCGCCGACGACCCCGAGGTCATCCGCGACCACGACTGGCCCCCCACCGGCGGCTACGCCATCACCCGCCAGTACGACACCACCCACGACGCCGCCCAGGGGCTCGACGACTGGATCGGGTACATC
>CALAFV010000551.1 GCA_937891445.1 uncultured Phycisphaerales bacterium
GATCGAGGCGCAGGGCCTGCTGCCGGCGGTCGGGTCGGGCCGGCTCGAGGAGCTGATCGACGATCACAACCACCGCGTCGAGCGGGAGATGCAGGCCGGGGAGCGGCTCAAGGTCGGGGTCAACGCGTTCCGCCCGACGCACTTCACCCCGCCGCCGCGGTTCCAGGTCGATCACGCCGCGGTCGCTGCCCACCTCGCGGCGTTCCGCGAGCGCAAGGCGGCGCGGGCGCGCCGGGTGACCGGGTGCGCGGCGACCGCCGGCATGAGCACTGGGGGGTCTCACTGGGGCGACACGATACGGGCCGGTCGGCGGGGCGACAAACCGGGGAGCCGGTGGTTTGACGAGTTGAAGAGCGGCGCGGGATTCGGTACGTTGCTCACCCGCGGCACGCGGGTCGGTTGTCGGCTGCTGCCGCGAAACCAACCACAGACTCGACGCAATCCGGCCATGAAGAGCCGGAGGTGTCTTCCGGCCCCCTTGTGTCCGCGCGGGGCCGGCTTTCTCGGTGCCGACGGGGTGGCCGATGGCCGGACTGTGCAAGACGCGCCGGGTGGGGGTGTTCGCGGCGTGCGCGGCGTCGATCGGGACGTGGATCGTGCTGCTGTGGATGCTGCTGCCGCACGCGATCGGACGGGTGCGGACGGTGGAACTGGTGGCGCTGCTGGGGCTGCTGGTGCTGCCGGCGGCGGCGACGCTGGTGCTGCTGCTGGAGCGGCGGGGCCGGCGCGGGCGTCACGCGGCGGGGGGAGCGGGCGATGGCGCGGGGGACGCGGAGGAGTCGTCCCACGCGGCGGCGGATGTGGGAGGGGCAGGGGGCATGGGGGTGGCGGAGGATGACGCGTGGGCGCCGGTGTGGACGGCGGTGGCGGTGCGCGAGCGGCAGCGCGAGCGTGAGCGCGAACGGGAGCGGGAGCGCGTCGGGGGAACGGGGGGGCTGATGACGGCGGCGCGGCGGTGAGGTGATGCGCACGGGCGCGGCGGCCGCGGGCGGAAGGAGAGCGCGCCGCGGGTGCTGCGTGGGTGTTGCTGCGGCTTCAGGTCGGCAGGTTGACGGGCATCACGACGTAGATGAACTCGCCGGTGCTCGTGCGGATGAGGCCGGGCTTGTTGGCGGCCTTGAGTTCGACGATGACCTCGGGCTCGTCGACGACCTTGAGGGCGTCGGTGATGAAGGCGGGGTTGAAGGAGATCTCGATGTCGTTGCCCTCGTAGGCGTTGAGGTCCACCTCGATCTCGGCCTCGCCCATCTCGGGGGCGCGGCTGGAGAGTTTGAGGCGGCGCTCGCCGGAGGAGAAGGACATGCGGACGCCGCGGGACTCCTCGTTGGTGAGGACGGCGGCCTTGCGGACGGCGAGGCCGAAACTCTCGCGGTCGGCGGTGATGCGCTTGTCCTGGTCCTTGGGGATGACGTCCTCGTAGGGGGGGAAGGTGCCCTCGACCAGGGCGGAGGAGAGCAGGGCGCGCGGGGCGGCGTCCTTGCCGTCGGTGGCGGCGTCGAAGGCGAAGTAGACGCGGGAGTCGGTGATGGCGATGCGCACCGGGTCGTTGTCGTCCACGATCAGTTTGGGGATCATGGACAGGGCCTTGGTGGGGATGATGCAGGAGACGGGGCCGGAAGGGCCGTCGCCCTTGCCGCCGCCCGGGATGGTGGTGCGGCTGAGGGCGAGGCGGCGGCCGTCGGTGGCGACCATCTCGAGTTTCTTGCCGTCGCGCTTCAGGAGGACGCCGTTGATGGCGTAGCGGCTGGTTTCGCGCGCGGTGGCGAAGGTGGTGCGCTGGACGAGGTGGTGGAGGGCGCCGGCCTGGTGGGTGAAGACGGTCTTGGGGGCGTCGGGGCCGGTGGCGGAGACGACCTTGGCGAAGTCGGGGACCGGGGGGTACTCGCTGGCGGGGTAGCCGAAGACGCGGAAGTGGGCGTTGGCGCCGCGAATGTGGAGTTGGTCGCCCCCTCCGCCGGCGGCCGTTTCGAGGGTGAGGGTGGGCTCGCCCTCCTCGGCGGAGACGATCTGGCGGAGTTTGTCGGCCAGAACGAGGGCCTCGCCGGGCTGCTGGACGTCCACCTGGGGGATGGAGATGACGAGGGTGGTCTCGCCGTCGGAGCCGGCCAAGGTGAGGTCGCCGCCGCCGGCGGACTTGGTGGCGGTGAGTTTGATGCAGGAGAGGTGGGGGGTCGGGGTGCGGGCGGGGACGACGGCCGCGACGAGGTTGACGGCGTCGAGCAGGGCGCCGCGATCACAGATGACCTTCATAGGAGGGGGGCTCCGGTCGGAGTATCGATTGTGGCCAGAGTGTATCGCGGGGGCCACGGGTGGTGCGCCGCGGAGTGTGTGGATGGGTCGGGGATTGGCGGAGGCCGCGGGGGCGCCGGGGGGCGCGGCGGGGGTGTGCGGGTTGCGGAGTTGGGTGAAGTCGGGGATATTGCCCTGCCGAGCGTTCGGAAAGGGGGGGCGGGGCCTATGGTGTGGTGCGCGCTGAGGCCGGGGTATCCGGCTTGCTGTGCGTTTGAACCTTGTCAGGGACTCCGTGCTTCGCGCGCGGGGGTCCTCTTCCGAAAGGGGTAGGCCCGGATGTCATTTGAAGCAGCAGTCCATGCCCAGGCGATCGAACTGGACAAGTTGGCGCTCGAGATGACGGCCGCGGCGGGGAGCGGGCACCCGAGCACCGCGATGAGCCTGGGGCACATCGTGACGGTGCTGATGTTCGCCTCGATGCGGTGGAGCACGGACTACCCGGACTATCCGACGAGCGACCGGCTGGTGCTCAGCGAGGGGCACGCGGTTCCGATCGTGTACGCGGCCGCGGCGAAGTTGGGGGTGATGATCGGGAAGGGGGACAAGCGGCGGCGGATGACGGTCGAGGACGCGATGAAACTCCGGTCGATGGACTCGGAGATCGACGGGCACCCGAACCCGATGGAGGGGTTCCCGTTCTTCGACGCGGCGACGGGGTCGCTGGGGCAGGGGCTGAGCGTGGCGGCGGGGCTGGCGGAGGCGGCGCGGCTGGACGGGCTGGACCGCCGGATCTACTGCATCATCGGGGACGGGGAGTCGCGTGAGGGGCAGATCGCCGAGGCGCTGGACTTCATCGTCGAGCGGAAGTTGACGGCGGTGCTGCCGATCTTCAACTGCAACGAGTTCGGGCAGGCGGACCGGGTGAGCCCGCAGCAGTCGCCGGAGAAACTCAAGGCGAAACTGGAGGCGTTCGGGTTCGACGTGCGCGTGATCGACGGGCACAACCCGAACCAGATCAAGGCGGCGTTCGACGAGTTCGCGCAGCGCGCCGGCACCGACGGCAAGCCGATGGCGGTGGTG
>CALAFV010000552.1 GCA_937891445.1 uncultured Phycisphaerales bacterium
CCGTCCTGCGCGACCCCTTCCTCCCCACCCTCATCGCCCTCGCCCCCCTGATCAAGTCCGCCCCCCACCCCGACTCCGGCTAGTGCCTAGTGCCTGATGCCTAGTGCCTCCTGATGCCTAGTGCCCAACCCAATGCCCAGTCCCTAGTGCCTCCAACTGGTGGCATCCCCCACCCGGAGCCGATAATCTCCTCATCCCGGTGAACGGGGAGGGGCCGGGGCCTGGAAGCATTGTGCTGCAACGCCTCCTCGGACTGGTCAGCGTCGACATGGGCATCGACCTGGGGACCTGCAACACGCTCGTTGCGGTCCGCGGGCAGGGCATCGTCTTGAACGAGCCCAGCGTCGTCGCCGTCTGGAAGGGGACCAACAAGGTCCTCAAGGACGGCCAGGCCGTCGGCTGGATGGCCAAGGAGATGCTCGGCAAGACCCCGGGCAACATCACCGCCATCCGCCCCCTCAAGGACGGCGTCATCTCCGACTTCGAGATCACCGAGGCGATGCTCGGCTACTTCATCCGCAAGGTGAACGCCAGCCGCTTCGTCGGCCCCCGCGTCGTCATCTCCATCCCCTCCGGCATCACCGCCGTCGAGAAGCGGGCCGTCTTCGACTCCGCCGAGCGCGCCGGCGCCCGCCGCACCTACCTCATCGAGGAGCCCGTCGCCGCCGCCATCGGCGCCGGCCTCCCCTTCGCCGAACCCACCGCCTCCGCCATCGTGGACATCGGCGGCGGCACCACCGAAGTCGCCATCCTCTCCCTCGGCGGCATCGCCGTCTGCGAGAGCGTCCGTGTGGCCGGTGATGACCTCGACGAGGCCATCATCAACCACATGAAGAAAACCTACAACCTCATGATCGGCGAGCAGACCGCCGAGCGCATCAAGATCGAGATCGGCTCCGCCGCCCCCGTCGGCGAGGAGACCACCCTCGAGGTCCGCGGGCGCGACATGATCTCCGGCCTGCCCCGCAAGACCGTCGTCACCAGCGAGGAGATCCGCGAGGCCCTCCTCGAGCCCGTCACCGCCATCGCCGAGGCCGTCACCCAGACCCTCGAACGCGCCGAGCCCGAACTCGCCGCCGACCTCGTCGAGAACGGCCTCACCCTCGCCGGCGGCGGCGCCCTGCTCCGCGGCCTCAACGTCGTCCTCCAGAACGCCACCGGCCTGGACTGCAAGATCGCCGACGACCCCCTCACCTGCGTCGCCCGCGGCACCGCCATCTACCTCGAGCACATCGAGGAGTGGGGCAAGACCCTGGAATCCAACCTCGACTCGCTCTGATCCCTCATCATCATGGCGCGACCATCCGCCAGCCGCATCAACGCACGCAGCACGCTGGCCGCCGCCGCGCTCGCCCTCTTCATCCTCGCCCTCATCCCCTCGCGCACCAGCGCCCGCTGGACGTCCGAGATCCGCAACCCGGTCGAGACCATCGTCGCCCCCATCCAGGCCACGCTCTCCAAACTCGTCCGCTACCAGCCCCAGCGCCCCGGCGCTCCCGACGCCGACGCCGAGGCCCTCCGCGCCCAACTCCAGGAGTACCAACTCCGCTACCACCGCCTCACGATGGAGATCGAGCGCCTCAACCGCCAGATCGCCGACCTCTCCCGCGGCGCCGCGGTCATGCGCGACCTCCCCGTCCGCCAGATCGCCGCGGCGGTCATCGGCTCCGGCGCCGACCCCAGCGACACCACCCTCAAGGTCCGCGCCGGCACGCGCGAAGGCGTCACCGTCAACTCCGTCGCCGTCGTCGGCGGCGTCCACCTCATCGGCCGAGTCGTCGAGACCCGCCGCCTGGAGTGCCACGTCCGCCCCATCACCGACCGCGCCAGCGACCTGATCCAGGGCTCCATCTACCTCACCGACGACGTCAAGGGCCCCCTCTGCGCCCTGCGCCCCACCGGCGACGGCACCCTCCGCGGCGACGTCGAGTTCCAGGCCGACCCCACCGACCCCGCCTCCGCCGGCGGCCCCCCCATCAAGCCCGGCATGACCGTCCGCCTCGAAGACGACAACTGGCCCCCACACTCCTGGGCCCTGGTCGTCGGCCTCATCGAAGAAGTCGAGGTCCTCGACAACCAGCGCCGCCGCATCACCGTCCGCCCCGTCTTCCGCCCCGACCGCGTGAGCCAGGTCACCCTCCGCGTCCTGGGCGAGGCCCCCGGCGAAGGGGGCGAAGGGAGGGGCGGATGAACTGGACCGTCGCCGCCGTCTTCGCCTACGTCCTGCTGGGCCTGGAACTGGCCGTCAGCCCCGCCCTGGCCTTCGGCTCCATCGCCCCCAGTTTCGTGATCCCGCTGGTCGACTTCGTCGCGCTGCACGCCCCCGCCGTGCCGGCGCTCTGGTTC
>CALAFV010000553.1 GCA_937891445.1 uncultured Phycisphaerales bacterium
GCACCCCCATGTTCTCCGCCTTGTTGCGGAGTTCGATCTCCTCCGCGACGCTCACGCCGTCCTTGGTCACGGTCGGACCGCCCCAGGACTTGTCGAGCACGGCGTTGCGGCCGCGGGGGCCCAGGGTCGCCTTCACGGCCCGGGCGAGCTTCTCCACGCCGGCAAGAAGGGCTTGACGGGCTTCGATGTCGAAGGTCAGGGTCTTGGCGGGCATGTATCTGGCTCCGAGGGGACGTTGTCCCGAGTCTGTTCGTCCCGAGTCTGTAAGGTTCGTCTTGTCGCCGCCGGTCCGGGGGGACCCACCGCGCGGCCTCCGGCGTCCCGGAATGGCAACGCCTGTGCCACCGTAGCGCCAGCGCCCCGCTCCCACCCGCGGCCGGTCGGCCCGCCGCGCGGCCTGTCACCCCGCGCCCCCCCCCCCAATGGGCCCTGCCATTCCGGCAGGGTGAACGGCCCGCGGGTGGCCCGCGCTCCGCGGCGGATCTGCTCCCACGGCGGGCGCCCCTGCCAGGCCTGCCGCCCAAACACCAAGCGGCTACCATGGCCCCATGCTCGACGGCCTCCCCACCACCTCAGCCCCCGCCGCCGCCCTCGCCGCGGTCGATGTCGGCTCCTACGCCCCCGTCCTCCTCCTGATCTTCATGGCGATCACCTTCGCCGTCGCCAACGTCGCCGTCAGCCTCATCCTCGGGCCGCGGCGTTCCGGCGTCGTGAAGGACACCGTCTACGAGTCGGGCATGAAGGCCGTCGGCTCCGCCCGCAAACGCTTCAACGTGCGTTTCTACCTCATCGCGATGATCTTCCTGGTCTTCGACATCGAGATCATCTTCCTCTACCCCTGGGGCGTGACCTTCCCCAATCTCAACATGAACGCCCCCGAAGCCCTCGTGTGGCTCGGCCGCATCGGCTTCTTCCTCCTCACGACCGTGGTAGCGTACATCTACGGCTACCGCAAGGGCGTCTTCCAGTTCGACTGACGCCCCGCTCCGCGCCGCAACCCGGGATAACCCCCATCAGCGGAGGGCTCACCCATGGGTCCGCCCGCCGTTGTATGCTGCGCGCCACGGCGCCCCGCCTCCTCTCCCCGCCCCGCGCCGGAGGACGAGCGTGAAGCGAACCCTCGCACACCTCGGCGTCGTCGGCGTCGGCCTCGCCACGCTCATCGGCTTCTTCCTCGGCATCAGCGCGTACACCTTCGTCTACGCCGAAGGAGCCAGTTACCTCTCCACCGATCCCCGCGCCTGCGCCAACTGCCACATCATGTGGCCCCAGTACGACTCCTGGCAGAAGAGCAGCCACCACCACGTCGCCGGGTGCGCCGACTGCCACATGCCCCACACCTTCTTCGCCAAGTACGCCGCCAAGGCCGAGAACGGCTTCAACCACTCCTGGGCCTTCACCTTCCAGAACTTCCACGAGCCGATCCAGATGACGCGGAAGAACCGCGACATCCTCCAGGACTCCTGCGTCCACTGCCACCAGACGACGGTCCACCAGATGCTCGCCGGCCAGCCGCTGACCACCGACACGATCCGCTGCGTGCAGTGCCACAGCACCGTGGGCCACGGCCCGCGCGGGCACACCACCCCCGCCCCGCCTCCGCCACCGACCGCCGGGAGAGCACGATGACCGACACGCCCGCCCCCGCCCCGCAGCGCTCCTCCCAATCCCGCCGCGGCCGCTTCCTCGCGCTGGCCGCCATCGCCGCGATCGCCGCCGTCGGCACGTTCCTCGCCGCCGCGCTGCTGGTCAACATCTTCACGCGCAAGCAGGAGGCCCGGCACCCCTTCGTCCGCCTCGTCGAGGTGGACGAAAACACCACCGACCCCTCCGTCTGGGGCACGAACTGGCCCCGCCAGTACGACTCCTACCGCCGCACGGTGGACTACGTCCGCACCCGCTACGGCGGCTCCGACGCCATCCCCGAGCAGAAACTCGACCGCTCCCCCTGGCTCCGCCTGATGTACTCCGGCTACGCCTTCGCGATCGACTACCGCGAGGCCCGCGGCCACGCCTACATGCTCCTGGACCAGGAGCAGACGCAGCGCCAGACCAAGCCCCAGCCGGGCGCCTGCCTCCACTGCCACGCCTCGGTTATCCCCGCCTACCGCGCCGTCGGCGACGGCGACGTCTGGGCCGGCTTCGCCAAGATCAACGCGATGCCCTACAACGAGGCCCGCAACCTCACCGATGAGCACGGCGAACTGCTCATCAACCACCCGGTTTCGTGCGTGGACTGCCACGACCCGTCCACCATGGCCCTCCGCGTCACCCGCCCCGCCTTCATCGACGGCATCCGCCGCCTCAAGGCCTCGCAGGGAATCAAGGACTACGACGTCAACCGCGACGCCACGCGCCAGGAGATGCGCACCTACGCCTGCGCCCAGTGCCACGTCGAGTACTACTTCGCCCCCGGCACCACCATGCTCACCTACCCCTGGTCAAAGGGCATCCTCGCCGAGCAGATGGAGGCGTACTACGACGAGATCGGCTTCCACGACTGGGAGCACGGCATCACCGGCGCGAAGGTCCTCAAGGCCCAGCACCCCGAGTTCGAGATCTGGAGCCAGGGCGCCCACGCCCGCGCCGGCGTCTCATGCGCCGACTGCCACATGCCCTACGAGCGCCAGGGCGCGCTGAAGGTCACCAACCACCACGTCCGCTCCCCCCTGCTCAACGTCGCCGCCTCCTGCCAGGTCTGCCACAACGCCCCCGAGGACGAACTCATCGCCCGCGCCCACACGATCCAGGACCGCACCGTCCACCTCATCGACCTCGCCGCCGACGCCCTGGTGGACATGATCAACGCCATCGCCGAGGCCAAGTCCGCCGGCGCGACCGACGAGCAACTCGAAGAGGCCCGCCGCCTCCACCGCCGCGCCCAGTTCCGCCTCGACCTGGTCTCCAGCGAGAACTCCCACGGCTTCCACGCCTCGCAGGAAACCGCGCGGCTCCTGGCCGAGGCGATCGACTTCGCCCGCCAGGGCGAGGTCGCCGCCAGGGCCATCCGCACGCCGCCCGTCGAGGACCCCCTGCCCGTCGAGCGTGCGCCCGTCGAGGGCGTCACCCCCGCCGACAGGGCGCCCCCCGGCCCCTACCGCGACCCCGAGAACCCCCGCGGCGGATCGTAACACTCAATCCAGCGCGTCCATCACGCACACAACGACCAGCAGCACGAAGGTGATCACCCCCAGCGTCGAAGCACGCCGATGAACGCGCCGACGCTTTGCGTCCTGCGCCCGCCGCGCCAGCACTTCATTCGCGCCGATCGCGCTCAATCCCACCGGAATGAGAAGCCAGGTGCTGCTCATGTCTTCCTC
>CALAFV010000554.1 GCA_937891445.1 uncultured Phycisphaerales bacterium
GTCTACGGCGCCGACGGCGCCGGCGCGCACGAAGACGAGGAATACGCCGACCTCGAATCCACGCGGAAACTTTCCGAGGTGCTCTTCATGACGGCCGCGGCGTACTGTGCGTGACCCGCTCTACGCACCTGCTCATCTTAAACGGGTTCGCCGCCCCCTCCACCATCCCCGCCACCGCCGCAGTCGCCGTCCTGAACCCCATCGACATCCCGTGCCCCGTGAACCCTCCGCAGAACCACACGTTCCCCGCGGGAAACTCCGGCAGCGGCCCCACCAGCGGCAGCCCATCCGGCGAGAATCCCATCACTCCCGACCACCGCGTCGTGATGTCATCCGCCGAGAACGCCGCCCCCAGCAGGCGCGACGCGAACGACTCCAGCGCCCGCTGCACCCAGTCCGTCGTCACATCCTCGTACCCGATCTCCCGCCCCGCGAAGTACGTGCGGCAGCCGCCGATCACGACCGTTCCGTCCGCCGTCTGCCGCAGGTACTCCGACCCGTAGTTCGCGTAGTACGAGTATGCCAGCCGCAGCGGCCGCCTTCCTGCCGCGTCGGACGCGTTCCGCAGCGCGAACATCTGCCCCCGTCGCGGCGTCACCAGCGCCGACAGCGACGGGATCAGCAGCGGCGCGTACGCGTTGGTCGCCAGCAGCACCCGCGGCGACACGAACGTCCGCGCCGGCGTCCGCACCGCCACGAGCCCGCCATCGTGCGTGCTGTGCGATGTGTGCGGCGCGATGTCGAGCACCGGCTCATTCTCGTACACCGTCCCCTTGAGTTTCCCCGCCAGGTGCCGCACCATGTGGATCGGGTTGATGCTCGCGTCGTTCGGGTTCACCAGCGCTCCGAGCACGCCGTTTCCGCGGTTGCCGAAGACCGAGTCGTCCCCCTCTGTCACCCACTCCACCTCGAACTCATCCTCCCGCAGCAGCGCCGTCGATAGCCGCAGTTCCTCCGCCTGCTTCTCGTTGAGCGCCAGCAGCGCGCTGGGGATGCGCCGGTAACTCGGCAGTTCCTCGATCCCCTCCCGCCGCAGGTCGGCGAGGTTGTCCTCGGTCCACTTCCACACCTGCCTCGCCCGCTCGCGCCCGTACAGCCGGATCGCGTCCGCGTAGTGGTCCGCCGCCCCGCGCATCAGGAACCCGGCGTTGCGCCCCGAGGCCCCGCCGGCGATCGTCCCCCGCTCCACGACCGCCGCGCGCATCCCGCGCCGCTCGAACGCCAGCGCCGCCGCGATCCCGCAGATCCCCGCGCCGACGACCACCGCGTCGGTGTGCACGGTCTCGGGGCTGGGTGAAAATCGCCAGTGAGAAATGGTCATGGGCTCATGGTACCGGCGGGCGTGGCTCGGTGAGAAGCGGCCCACCGCGCACCCGCCCGCGCCCCGGAACGATCCCGTGGCCGGACCGAAGGAGCCCACCTGTGCCCGCAGCACACCGCCGCCCGCCGCGCATCGCCCGCTTCCGCTCCGGCCGCGCCGCCGCGGCGGCATTGCTTGCCGCGGCCTGGGCCTCGGGCGGATGCATCGTCCAGCAGATGAACGAGAACCTCGCCGGCGTTCGTCAGTCTGTCGAGTCGATGGAACGTCAACTCGCCGGCGTCAACGAGCAACTCGAGACCATCAAGCAACTCAACGCCTCGATCACCGAGGTCAAGGAGGGCCTGGGCGAACTGGAGGCGATCGCCGAGTCCGTCACCGCCGTGCGCGACGACGTCGAGGGCGTCGGCGAGATGACCGCGCAGGTCGCGTCCATGATCCAGACGCTCGACGCGCTCGCCGCGGACGTGCGGGCCATGCGCGATCAGACCGCCTCCCTCGACCGACTGGATCAGGCCGTCGCCGGCCTCTCCGACGCGACCGCCCAACTCCGCGAAGCGACGTTCCAACTCGTCAACGCCCAGCGCGAGATGGGCCAGGTCATCGACCGCATGGACGTCCTGGTCGAGGTCTCACAATCGCTTCAGAGCATCGAGCAGAGCCTGCGCACCGTGAGCGAGACCTTCGAGATGATCCCGGGCGTCCGCGCCCGCCCGCCCGAGTAGGCACGAAGGCACAGAGGCACGAAGGCACGAAGTGGAGAAAACCGAACTGGTGCGGCGTCGCCGGTGGTCGTCCGCGAGGTCTTCCAGCAGCCGGATCTCGATCCCGCCGGGCGCCTCGTAGTACGGCGTCGCTTCCCGCAGGAACGCCAGGAACTCCTCCCGCCTGCCACGCTGCACGCGCAGGCGCAGGTGCAGTTCAACACGAACCAACTCCCCGCGTGCCTCGCCGGTCGCCGCGCCGCTCACGCCTCATCCTCGCCGTCTTCATCCTCGCACCGCCGGTCGAGCCAGTACGCCTCCGATCCGAGCAGGTCGTCGAGCACGGACGGGTCCTCCAGCGCCCGCAGATGCGGAACCCACGGCAGATCATGATCCGCGTACACCCCGCGGAACTGCAGCGGCGGCTCGTAGTCCGTCGGGATGCGCACGTAATCGAGCACGACATACTCCGCCCCCGGCTCGATCCCGTCGAGGAAGTCGGACATCAGATCCACCCAGTCCCGCACCGCCGCCTTGGTGACCTTGAATCCCCCGCCGCGCAGGTCCATCTCCGCCAGTTCGGCCAGCGAGTGGTCCGTCTCCACCGTCCGCGCGAACGTGAACGCCCGGCGGCAGCCGATGCACGTAAACAGCCACCCGCACCCGCACCACGGGCAGTCCAACTGCGGCGGGCTGGTGATCAGCGCCTCCCCCGGCTTACACGCGCAGTGCGACACGAGCCGGTCGTCCGCCTTGGCGAGGTACAGCGTGCGTCCCATGTGCGTCCTTTGACTTTGGGGCCGGCGCCAGACGGGCGCGAAACGCCACCGTACCGGACACGCGGCCGGTCGGTCAAGCACCCCGCGATGCCGCGAGTTGCCGCAGCGGCTCACCGCTGAGGCGGTACACCGTCCACTCGCTCATCGGCACAGCGCCCATCGCCTTGTAGAAACCGATCGCCGGCTCGTTCCAGTCCAGCACCGACCACTCGAACCGTCCGCACCCCCGCTCAACCGCGATCGCCGCGACGTGCGCCAGCAGCGCCTTCCCCAACCCGCGCCCCCGCGCCGCCGGCCGCACGAACAGGTCCTCGAGGTAGATCCCCGGCTTGCCCAGCCACGTCGAGAAGTTGGTAAAGAACAGCGCGAACCCCTGCGGCGTGCCGTCGAGTTCCCCGATCACGCACTCCGCCACCGGCCGCTCGCCGAAGAGCGCTGCGCGCATCGACTCCGGCGTCGCGACCGCCTGCTCCGGCGCCTTCTCATACTCCGCCAGTTCGCGGATCAGGTCCAGGATCAGCGGGATGTCGGCCTCCGTCGCGGGGCGGATCGAGATCGTCATGGCGGCGGCATCGTACCGCCTGCCGCGCACCAGCACCGCCGCGGCGGATCACACCATGCGAGCCCGGTCGGCCGGGTACCCCTCCGCCGGCTGCGACGCCGGCTTACCCGAGAGCGAACTGGATGCGTTGAGATTCGCGCCGTCGTCCACCGCGACCCCGAGCCGGTCCACCAACTCCCCGCCGAGCCACCCCGTGAACACCGCCAGCGCCACCCCGAGGGCCGAAAGCACGATCGCCGCCGCTCCGGGGTTCGCGGCATTGTCCCGCCGCAGCAGCCACGAGCCGAAGAACAGCAGCAGCACAACGACGTTCCCCACGCCGTGGATCAGCCCGATCGTCTTGGCCCGCGTCCCCTGCGGGATCGCCAGCCAGTCCACCAGGCCGAACGGC
>CALAFV010000555.1 GCA_937891445.1 uncultured Phycisphaerales bacterium
CCCGTTGTTGTCGAAGTCGGCGTTGAGGTTCTGGTTGTTGAGGCTGTCGAGCCAGGCGGTGAGGAAGGCGGAGATGTCGGTGGAGTTGACCTGGCCGTTGCCATCCCAGTCCGCCGGGCAGGGGACACCGAAGCAGAAGAACTCGATGCCGTCGAGGTAGGGCATGGTCACGATCACGGTGCCGTTGCTGAACTCCAGGTCGAGGCCGTTGCTGCTCAGCGGCGTGGTGTCGATGATGGTGGTCGCGGGGCCGTCGGCGGCGATCCGGAAAAGGGCCGCGGGGGCGCTGGTCGCGGTGCGACGGAGGCCGGCGGCGTAGAGGGTGCCGCTGGCGGTGTCGAGGTGGGTGTCGCGGATCAGCGTGTCGCCCAGCGGGATGGTGGACACGACGGCGCGGGTTGCGGCGTCGATGACGTAGAGGCTGGAGCCGGTGGAGAAGTTGTAGTTGGTCACGTAGACGTAGGAGCCGGAGGCGTCCACATCGACGGTGAGCGGGTTGGGGCCGACGGGGGTCTCGCCCAGGTTCGTGGAGGAGGCGCCGGCGACGGCGATCACCGAGACGTTGCCGGAGAAGGCGTTGGTGACGAAGAGGCGGTCGCCCGCGGGGTTGAAGGCGCAGCGGATCGGGAAGTCGCCGACGAAGACCGCGGCGACTTCGGTCATGCTGGTGGTGTCGAAGAAGCGGACGAAGTCGTTGAAGGAGTCGCAGACGGCCAGGAGCGAGCCATCCGGGCTGAGGGCGATGGCGCTGTTCTCGCTGTACTGCGGGGTGTTCCACGCGCCGGTCTGGCCGCAGATCGCGCTGCCGATGATGCTGCTGGAGGCGCCGGCGAGGTTGATGAACCAGATGCGGTCGGTGCCGGCGATGTTCAGGACGTAGGCCTTCGTGCCGTCGGGGCTGATGAGCGCCTTGGCGGGGCGCGACCCGGCGGGGAGTTGGAGTTGCCTGACGACGGTGTCGGTGGAGAGGTCGATGATGGAGACGGTGTCGGAGTCGCCGTCGCAGGAGACCGCGTAGGAGCCGTCGGGGGTGATGGCGACGTCCATGACGCGCTTGCCGGTCTGGACGTGGGAGCGCACGGTGCGGCTGGCCATGTCCACGATGGCGACGTTGTAACTGAGCGTCATGCCGACGACGGCGACGGAGCCATCGGCGGAGATGGCGGCATCGAACGGGGCGTCGCCTTCGGGGGCCGGGCCGGTCAGGGTGAAGCCCTGGAAGGCGGAGGCGGCGCCGTTGGTGGTGTAGACGTGGACGTCCTCGCCGAAGCGGTTGTTGAGGCCCGCGGCGACGGCGGAGGTCGGGCTGACGGCCAGTTCAGCGGTGGCCGCGAAGGACATCTGGGCGACGACCGCGGGGTTGGCGAGGTCGAACAGACGGGTGGTGAAGTTCGAGACGACGGCGTACTGGCCGTCGGCGGTGATCTCGATGTCGCCGACGGTGCCGGTCACGAAGCGGAAGACCTCGGCGCCGGTGGCGACGTCGATCATGAAGGTGTCGTTGAGGTAGCCGGTGACGATGCGGCTGCCGTCGGGCGTGAAGCGGAGGACGGGGTCGAGGTTGGTGGCCGTGGGGATGACCTGCGTGACGGAGTGGGTCGTGAGGTCAACGAGGTGGATCTGGGACGTGGCGCCGACGAAGCCGACAGCGGCGGTCGTGTCGTGGATGTCCACGGAGGCGGCGCCGAGCGGGGTGGTGATCGCGGCGAGTTGGGCGCCGGTGTTGAGGTCGAAGAGGTAGATCGTGCTGTTGGGGTTGCCTCGGCTGGGCAGGACGATGGTGGCGTTGTCGGGGGCGATCTTGAACTGGCTGAAGACGTCGCCGCCGATGGGGAAGACGCTGTTGGCGAAGCCGCCGACGACGCCCTGGCTGCCGCCGGGGAAGGTGCGGATTTCGGTGAAGGTGGCCAGGTCGATGACGCTGAAGGTGGCGTCGGAGGCGTTGTTGATCACGCCGACGACGGCGTACTGCCCGTTGGGGGTGACCTCGACGCGGTAGGGCTGGTTGCCGGTGATCGGGACGGTGGCGACGACGTTGCGCGTCGCGGAGTCGATCACGGTGACGGTGTTGCTGAAGACGTTGGGGACGAGGATGTACTGGCCGTCGGGGGTGACGGCGACGTGCACCGGGTATTCGCCGACGGGCGTGGCGCCGGTGATGGTGATGGTGGAGGTGTCGAGGTAGGCGACGTTGTTGCTGTCGCGGTTGACGATCACCGCCGTGACGCCGTCGTTGAGGAAGGCGATCTCGGCGGGGTGGTCGCCGTCGATGCCGGCGTTGGCGTCAACCAGTTCGGGGCAGTCGCCGCGGCTGCCGGCCATGGGGACGGCGGGGCGCTCGACGGGTCGCGGCTGATCGAACCACGTGTGGAGAGGCAGCGGGGCGGCCTCTGTGTTGGTGCCCTCGTGCTCGGTGGCGAAGGCGGACGGGACTGCGGCGCACGCCGCCGCCGCGGCGACAGCCAGGGGGCTGGGCAGCCGTCGGACGAACAGATCCATTTTCATGATCTCCTCCTCTGTGCAACTTCGAGGGTGCACGCGGCCGCGACGAGCGGCCTCAGGGGAGGCCAGCATACCGGATCTGTACGGATGAACAAGCGCTCAGGCGCGATCGGTTGTGAACAAACAGCGGACATCGCGAAGAGCGTTGCGATTCGGAATAGTCAGGGCGCGGGAGCGATGGGGACGGCGGCATACATGGGGAGATAGCGGTAGTAGACCTCGAGGCAGAGGGTGCAGATGGCGGTTTGGTAGACGCGGCCGCCGACCATGGCGTACTTGTCGCGCGGGTCCCAACTGCCGGCGGCGGGGCCGGCTGTGCGCTGATTGCTGACAAGCGCGGCGGTGAGGGTGCGGTTCCAGATGGTCCACGCCTCGCCTTGATGCTGAAAGAGGGCGAGGGTGGCGTAGTACCAGTAGTAGGTGCTCGGGCCGCGTTCCCAGTCGGGGAGGTGCTCGAGGATGAAGGCGACGGAGCCGGCGGCGGCAGGGTCGTCGGGGCCGTGACCGAGGAGTTGGCGCACGAAGAGACCTTCGGCGGTCATCGAGACGCTGAAGGGGAGGCCGGGCTGGTAGGAGTAGAGGCCGGGGCGCTGTGGCCAGGAGACGCTGTCGAGCCAGCGCTGGGCGCCGTCGAGGGCGCCGTCGGGGATGGCGACGCCGGCGCGGCGGGCGCTGATGAGGGCAAGGGCCTGCCAGCCGAGGACGGAGGTGTCGCCCTCCTGGCCGGGGTCGTAGCGCCAGCCGCCGGTGCGCGGATGGGCGGCGCGGACGATGAAGGTGGCGGCGGTCTCGACGGGGCGGCGGAGGCGCTCGTCGCGGGTCATCGCGTAGGCCTCGGCGAGGGCGATGGTCGCGATGCCGTGGCTGTACATCGTTTCGCCGATGCGGAGGTCGCCGCTGGTGGACTGGTTCGCGACGAGCCAGCCGAGGCCCTTGCCGACGGTGTCCTGGTAGGGGCCGGGCTTGAGGTGGGTGTGGTCGGCGCCGAGGAAGCAGAGCAGCGCGAGGCCGGTGAGGGCGGCGTCGGATCTGATCTTGCTGGTGCCGCCGCAGCGGCCGCCGCAGGCGTCGTCAAAGTGGGCACTGCTCCAGCGGCCGTCGGCGCTCTGGTGGCGGGCGAGCCAGGCGAGGGCGAGGTTGACGGCTTTCTCGGTCTGGTCGCTGCCGCCGAGACGCTGGACGAGGGTGGGGCGGACGTCGGCGGCGCGGTGGCGGTAGGTGTCGGCGGCGGTGGGGTGAAGAGAGGGGGTGA
>CALAFV010000556.1 GCA_937891445.1 uncultured Phycisphaerales bacterium
TGACTCCGGTTCGGCCGTGGGTGCAGGTTCGGGTTCCACGGCGGGGACGGGAGCGGGCTCGTCGGCATACAGCGACGCGAGCAGTTGCTCGCGGGCCACGTCGTTGTGCGAATCGGGCGCCTCAGAGCCGTCCGGCGGGGCCGGGGCGGGGGGCGGGGATGGGAGGACGGGAGCGAGGGGGTCATCCGGCTCCTCGACCGCGCGGTCCACGACCGGCTGACGCGGCGTCGGCCGCGTCGCCTCGAGCGCAGGAGGCGGCTCGGACTCCGGCGGGGCCGGGGCGGGGGCTGGAGAATGGTCCGTCGGGTCGCTCACCGGCCGGAGGGTATTGCGGAGGGACCGGGCGAGGTGGGCGGGTTGATGGGCGGAGTGCCCGTGGCGTCGATCAGGACGTCCTTGAGGCGGATGTCGAGGGCAGCCTGCCCGCCGTCGAGCCGACCGCCGCTGCGGGCGGCGATCGTGTCCAGGTGACGGATCTTGACGGCGGTGGACTGTTCGCCCGGCAGGGGGGCATCGACGGGGCCGCCCCAGCGGATACGCCCGCCGGTCTTGGTGACGATCCAGAGTTGCCGCTGGCCCCGCGGCGTGTACGCGCCGACGTCGATCGCGGCGATCTGGTCCGCCCAGGGCTTGTGGCGCAGCGTAGCGATCAGGGCGAGGGCGGCGTGCACATCCGCGCCGGCCCACACATCCCCGAGCCGTGATGGGGCGGGGTGCTCGGCGTTGATGATGACGCACTGGCCCGATGTGCCGGGGGCATAGGCCTTGTCGAGAACCTCGCCGCGGAAGGTGACGAGGCGGTCTACGGCCGTGGGACCGGTCCCCGTGCGGACAGCCGCGAACGGGACCCGCCACCGCCCCTCGACGCGCACGACGCCGGCGCTCTCACGCCGCAAAATCGGACCCTCCCCCGCGCCCTTGCCGGTGGCGAACCAGCCGGTGGCCGCGAGGGCCTCGCGGGCCCGTGCAAGACCCGCGCCGTCGAAGGGATCGGGGGAGATGTACTGCTGAGCGAGGGCCTGGAGGTGTCGCTGGGTGGCGGGGTCGAGCCATGTGCCGGGCTGAACCTCGCCGGCGGCGTTGACCAGAGGCGGCCACGAGAAGACCACGCGAACCGGCTCACGCACGGCCTGAGCCGCGCGCGCCTGGAGCGGTCCGCGCCCGATGAGCAGGCCGGCGGCGAGCGAGAGCGTCAGGATGATGGTGGTGGCGGTCGTCAACACGCGCACGACGTGCTCGCGGGAGGGGAGCCGGGAGGCGGAGTCGGACTTCTTCTTTGCTTTGCGTGCCATGGGAGTGTCGTGTTGGTGGATGGGGGAGTCATCTGGAGCCGGCGTCGCGCACGGCAAGCGAAACCAGGCGTGAGCAGAGCGCGGGCATGGGCTCGCCCGCGTGGGCGGCGGCCATCGGGACCAGCGAGTGGTCGGTGAAGCCGGGGAGGGTGTTCACCTCGAGCAGGCTGGCGATGCCCGTGGGGTCGAGGATGAAATCAACGCGCGCGAGGTGACGCGTGCCGATCGCCCGCGCGAGGTTGACGGCGTGCGTCTTGATGGTCTCGGCAACGCCGGGCGGGAGGTCAGGATCGAGCGTGTACCGCGTGTCGTTGCGGTGGTACTTGGCCTCGTAGTCGTAGAGCCCCTCGGCGGGCGTGATCTCGATGATGGGAAGGGCCTGGCCGTCGATGATGCCGACGGTGAGTTCGCGGCCGGGGACACGCGGCTCGATCATGTACGACCGCCGCACGCCGTGGCTCAGTTCGTCGGCGATCGTCGCTCGCGCCGCGGCCCACTCGCCTTCGTTGTTGCAGATGTACAGCCCGATCGTCGAGCCCTCGTGAACGGGCTTCACAACGACGGGGAAGTCCATCGGGCAGACCGGGTCGCGCGGATCAAGGATGAAGACCTGCGGCGTCGGGATGCCGAGGCTCAGCGCGACGGCCTTGGTGGCGACTTTGTCCATCGCCATGCGCGCCGCGCGGCTGCCGGAGCCGACAAACGGGCGTCCGTCCTGCTCAAGAAGATCCTGGAGCGGCCCGCCCTCGCCCCAGCCGCCGTGGAGGACGGGAAAGACGACGTCGCCGGGAAGGGCGCGCAGTTCGTGGATGGTGAGCGTGTCGATGGTCTGAGCATGGACGACGTGGCCCGCGGCGCGGAGGGCATCGGCCACATGCCGGGCGCTGGTGATGGACACCTCTCGCTCGGCATCCGGGCCGCCGCCGAGGACCAGCACCGAAGGCCGCGTGCCGGGCGCCGCATGTCGTGTCTCGGAAAGGCTCATCGGGACGTTCGCCTCCAGATCACGACCTCGGTTTCGAGCACCACGCCGAACTTCTGGGCCACGGCGTCGCGGACCTGATCGATGAGACGGAGCATGTCGGCAGCCTTCCCTTCGCCGCTCCTGGTGGCGGTGAGGAAGTTGCCGTGACGTTCGCTGACCTTCGCCGAGCCGACGGTCATCCCCTTGCACCCGGCCAGGTCGATCAGCATGCCGGCGCTGACGCGGGCGCCGGCGGGGCCGACATGGGGGATGGGCTGCTTGAGCGTCGGGTTCTTGAAGATGCACCCGGCGGAGTTGTCACCCAGCGGCTGGGACTTCTTCTTGAAGTCCATGACCTCGCGGAGTTTGGCCCGCAGTTTGGCGGGATCGTCGCGCTTCAGTTTGAGTTCGACGCCCGTGATGATCAGGTCGTTCAGTCCCGAGTGCCGGTAGGAGAAGTTCACCGCGTTGCGGCTGAACGTGATCGGCACGCCCTGACGGTCCATGGCGTGGACCTTGTAGACGACATCACAGAACTGCCCGAACGCGCCGCCGGCGTTCATGATCGTGGCGCCGCCGATGCTGGCGGGGATGCCGCCGAGGCCTTCGAGGCCGCCCATGCCGCGCCGGACCGCCTCGAGGATGATCTTGGGCAGGTTTGCTCCCGCCCCGGCGGTGATGCGGCAGTTCGCCTCGTCGTACTCGACGTTCGTGAAGTCGCCGCCGAGGGCGACGACCAGTTCGCCGACGCCCTCATCCGCAACCAGCAGGTTCGCGCCGTCGCCGAGGATGCGCAACTCCGGGTCGATCTCGAGGCAGCGACGCAGTTCATCGACGGTGGAGATGCGTGCGAAACGGTCGGCGCCCCCGCCGATGCCGAACCACGTGGGGATCGGGGCGTTGCGCTGGATCTCGATGTCGGCGATGGTGGGCACGGATATGGATTCCTGATCGGGATGTCGTCGAGTGGGGGGAGAGGCTGGAAGTGGACCCGGGGATTCGGCGTAGTGGGGGAGGTGTAGAGAGGGGGAAGGAGCCTCATCCCCGGCGTGTGACGCGGGTCATGTGTTCAGGTACCCCCGCGCGACCTGGTCCACCGGGCCGGCGCCCATCACCACCAGCAGGTCGCCGGGTCGCAGCACGACCTGGAGTTGCTCGACGATCGCCTCAAACGGGTACAGGTGCATCGCCTGCACGCCGCGGGCGCGGAGCCGGTCCACCAGGTCGGCGGCGGAGACCTTCTGCTTCTCGGCAATGGAGTCGCGGACGAAGTAGATGTGCGGGACGATGACGATGTCCGCCGCGCTGAAGGCCGTCGCGAACTCCTCCAGCAGATGGCGCGTGCGGGAGTGCTGGTGCGGCTGGAAGACGCACACCAGTCGCCCGCCTCGCTCCTCCGGGCGCTCGAAGTCGCGCAGGGCCCGCAGCGTCGTATCGATCTCGGTGGGGTGGTGGCCGTAGTCGTCGTAGACGCGCACGCCGTTCTTGGTGCCCAGCAGTTCGGTGCGGCGCTGCACGCCGCGGAACTCACCCAGGGCGGCGGCGACCTTGTCCGGATCGGCGCCGCAGAGGCACGCCAGCGCGCACGCGGTCGCCGCGTTCATGGCGTTGTGCTCGCCGGGGATCTGCATCGTCCACGCGCCGACCAGCCCGCGACCCTTGCGGACCAGCGCCGTGCGGCGGGTCGCCGGGTCGTACTGCACGAACCAGTCGCTGCCGGGGGAGAAGCCGATCGTCTGAACGTCGCACTCCAGTCCCGCGGTTACCTCGCGCCGGTGGGCGCCCTTGTCCGCGATGAGCAGCACCCCTCCCTCGGACGCGGGCGGGATGAGTTTGGCGAACTGGTGGAACGCCTCGACAACCGCGTCGAGCGACCCGTACACGTCGAGGTGATCGGCCTCGACGGCGGTGATGACCGCGATCTGCGGGTGGTAGTTGTGGAACGAGCGGTTGAACTCGCACGCCTCGGCGATGAGGATGCCGGGCTGCCCGGCCAGTTCGCCGACGGGGATGGTCTTCGCCCCCACGCGGAAGCCGCCGCTGCATGTGCGCGGCGGGCCGCTAAGCGCCAGTTGCGGGCACGTCGCGCCGACGATCACGGAGGGGTCCAGCCCCGCCGCGGCCAGGGCGCAGCCGAGCATCGCGGTTGTCGTGCTCTTGCCGTGCGTCCCGGCGATGGCGACGCCGGTGGTGCCGATCATGCACCGGCCCAGCGCCTCGGCGTACGTGAGCGTCGGGATGCCGCGGGCCTGCGCGGCCAGCAACTGCGGGTGGTCGGGCTTGATCGCCGCGGAGGCGACGACCAGGTCGCAGTCGTCCGGGAGCAGCCCGGAGGTCTGATCGAAGCCGACCTCAAAGCCGTCGGCGGCGAGGTCGTCGGTGAACGTGGACCGGTACATGTCCGACCCGCTGACGCTTGCGCCGCGAGCGCGGAGCATGCGGGCCAGGCCGCTCATCCCGCAGCCGCCGATGCCGATGAGGGACGCGGACTTGCCC
>CALAFV010000557.1 GCA_937891445.1 uncultured Phycisphaerales bacterium
GCCCCCAAACCCACCACCACGAAGTCCTCAGTCCTCCCCCTAGTGCCTAGTGCCTAGTGCCTAGTGCCTAGTGCCTAGTGCCTGAGCCTAGTGCCTACTCCTCACTCAATCCGCGGATCCGCCCACCGATACAGCACATCCACCGCGAGATTGAACAGGATCAGCATCGTCGCGAAGATCAGCACGACGCCGATGATCAGGAACAGGTCCTTGCTCAGCACCGCCGTCACGAAGTGCTGACCCAGGCCCGGCACCGTGAAGACTTTCTCAACGACGAACGACCCCGTCATCGCCATCGCCGTCGCGGGGCCGAGGTAACTGAGCACGGGGAGGAACGCGTTCTTGAGGGCGTGCCGCAGGAGCACGCGCGCTTCGGAAATACCCTTGGCCCGCGCGGTGCGCACGAAGTCCGCCGACAGGTGCTCGATCATCCCCATCCGCGTCAGGCGGGCGATGTACGCCGCGAACGGCAGGCTCAGCGTGATCGCCGGCAGGATCGCGTCCTGCGGCCGTCCCCACGACGCCACGCTCCCGATCCCCAGCGCCACCGGGAACGCCAGCAGCAGCAGCGTGCCGATCACGAAGTTGGGCAGGCTGATCCCGACCAGCGCGATCGTCAGCGTCGCCAGGTCGGCCGCCGAGTTGGGCTTCACCGCCCCGATGATCCCCGCCCCCACGCCGACCACCAGCGCGATCAGGATCGCCGCCCCGCCGAGCGTCACCGACACCGGCAGCGCCCCGGCAATGATCTCGTTGACGCGCCAGTCCTCCTGGTGCAGGCTCGGCCCCAGGTCGAACACATACCGCGGCGGCGGCGCCGTTTCGTCGTCCTCCACCGCCCCGCCTCGCCATGTCTCCTGCACGTACCGCAGCCCCGAGGCGCTGCGCAGATACGAGAAGTAGAACGTCCAGAAGTCGTCGAGGTTGTACTGGCGCTTCATCGCCTCGACCACTTCGGGCGGCGGCTGGCGCCCCTCGGGGTTCTCCAGCGGATTCCCCGGGATCGCCCACGCCAGCGCAAGCGTGATCGTGTACACCACCGCAAGAATCAGCGGCAGTTGCAGCAGGCGACGGACGATCAGCCCGATCATCCCCGCCCTCCCGGCTCATCCGCCGCGGCGGGGCTCTCGTCCCGCTGCGCAGCATCAGGCGCAAGCGGGGGAAGAGCCAGCGGCCGCTCGGCGCCCTTCCCGTCGCCGAGCATGTCCACGCGGTACAGGTGCTGCTCCGCCCGCGGGTGGCTCGTGATCCCGCTCACCTTGTGCGGATCGAACAGGTACACGTTCGAGTACACAAAGACCGGGATCAGCGGCAGGTCCTCCTCGACCAGGATCCGCTCCGCCTCCTCCAGCAGCCGCATCCGCGCCTCGGGATCGGTCTCATCCTCCGCCCGGTCCAGCAGGCTGTCGTACACCGGGTTCGAGTACGCACGGTCGTTGTTCCCATCCCCCGTCCGGTTGATCCCCAGAAACGTGGTCGGGTCCCCGTAGTCGCCGAACCACCCCGCGCGGCTGATCATGTAGTTGTGGTTCTTCAGGTCGTTGCGGAAGATCTTGGTGTCCTTCTGCGCCAGCACGACACGCACCCCAAGGTGCGTGCGCCAGTCATGCGCCGCGGCCTGCGCGATCACATCGTGCCCGCCATCGCGGCTGATGAGCACCTCCACCGTCGGGAAGCCCCTCCCCTCCGGATACCCGGCCTCGGCCAGTTCCCGCCGCGCCCGCTCCGGGTCGTACCCAAGCCCCCGCGGCGAGCGGTACCCCGGGATCGAACCCGGCGGGATCAGCGTCGAAGTCGGCGGCTCACCGATGCGGCGCACGCCCGAGGCGATGCGAGCCTTGTCCAGCGACAGGGCGAATGCCCGTCGCACCCGCGGGTCCGCGAACGGGTTCTCGCGTCCGTCCGCTAGCCGCGGCTTGCAGTTGAAGTTGAAGAAGTACGTCCCGAACGCCGGGAACGTGTGAATGTTCTTCCGCGGGTCCGGCGGCAGGCGCCGGTCGATCTCGATCGGGTCCAGCCCCATCGCCCGCAGGCGCTCGTACTCGGCCGCGTGCTCGCGGTAGTACGCCAACTTGGCCTCGACGAGGTCCCCGCGGTACGACGGCGTCACGTCGCACACCCAGTCCGCCGCGCCGGTGGTGAACGCGATCACCTGCGCCCCCGGATCCTCCACCGACGGCACCGCGATCGAGTCCACGTTCAGCGAGGCGCGATCCCAGTAGTGCTCGTTGCGCTCCAGGCGCATGTCGCGCCGGAACCGCCACGTCACGAGTTTGAACGGCCCGTTGCCCACCAGCACGCCCGCCTTGGTCCACCCCGAGCGAACGTCCAGCCGCCCCGTCTCCGGATCGGGCTGCTCGTACCGGCTCACCAGCGGCGGGTACACCGGCGCGAAGACCACCATCGCGCACAGGTCGAGGAAGTACGGCACCGGCCGCGCCAGTTCGACCCGCAGCGTCCGCTCGTCCAGCGCCCTGAGCCCAACGATCTCGTCGAACTTCTCGAGCGTCCGGCTCCACAGCACCGCCGCGTCATCACCCTTCTTGAATG
>CALAFV010000558.1 GCA_937891445.1 uncultured Phycisphaerales bacterium
GCCGCCGCCACGATCGCCACGACCACCGACGGTCCCGCCACTCCCGTCGCGATCCCGATGCTCACGAAGATGCCGGTGCCGATGATCGACCCCAGGCCCATCATCGTCGCGCCCAGCACGCCCAGTTCGCGCGCCAGCCCTCCCCCCGCATCGCCCGCCGCTTCGCGCCCGCTCAAGGCCGTCCTCCCCGCGCCCGTCGCCCGGGCCGTGCGCCAAGCCAGCCGTCACGCCACCCCCGCCCCCTCGTACCCCGACGGCGCGTTAGCCTCCGCGATCAGCGCCGCGTGCTTCCGAAGATACTGGATCACCGCCAGCACGAACGTCGCGTGGCTCCACGTCAGCGGCGCCACGCTGATCGGGTCCCCCGTGTACGGGTGGAACTGCTCCGCCAGCACCCCGCTCGGCCGCGCCCGCTTCACCGCCCACTCCAGCAGCGGCATCGCCTGTGACAACTCCTCCAGCGTCCGCGCCCGCGCGATCAGGTACTGCGCCTGCCACAGCGTGCAGATCACCCACGGGTTCCCCGGCACCGCCTCGACGTTCTCCCGCTCCACCTGGTGGTAGTAGTCGCGCTCGTACCGCGCGCACCCGCCCACCTCCGTCTTGACCCACAGCCGCTTGCGCAGCGACTCCATCTCCGCGACCACCATCGGGTCGTCCACGCTCATCGCCCCGAAGGCCCACAGCGCGTAGTTGGCGCTGTCCCGCGTCATGTCCAGCCGGTACCCCCCGTCCTCCAGCGGCGTCCCCATCCGCGCAAACCGCTGCGACGACTCATCCCAGAACCACTTCTTCAGGGCATCGCGCATCCGCCCCGCCGCCGCGCGGCAGGCCGCCGCCCGGTCCACGTCCCCGAAGTCGTCCATGAACTTCGACGCCGCCAGCAGCGCCCCGATCGTCGCCGCGACGGTGAACGTGTGCACCCCGCGCCGCTCCTCCCACAGGTCCCACGACGGCTTCGGCAGCCCGTTGTGATCCCGGTAATCCAGCATCCACGCCGCCGGCTGCGCGATCAGCGGGTTGTACAGCGGCTTGATGAACTCCACGTCCCGGAACGTCTCGAAGTGCTCCCGCAGCGCCCACAGCACCAGCGCCGTCTCGTCCTGCTGCACCGGCAGCACCTGCTTGCCGTCCAGCATCCACGGGTGCCAACTCGAGGCCAGGTGCCCCGCCGGCGTGTACTTGTGCATGAAGAACCCGTTGCGGTGCACCACCCGCGCACAGAACCGGAAGAAACTCCGGGACAGTTCGCTCTGCCCCGTCATGATCAGCGAGTGCGCCACCAGCGCGCCGTCACGCGGCCAGCAGTACGAGTAGTGGTCCCCCGCGAAGTGCGCCACGTCGCTATCGTTGGCCGCGATGATCGCCCCGCGGTTGTCCACCTGCGTCCGCACGATCAACTGGCTCTGCACGAACAGTTCGCGCACCGGCGCCGGCAGCGGCCCCACGTCCTGCTGCTCCTTCAGCGCCCACATGCGCCAGTACCGCTCCGTCCGCGCCATCATCCGCACCGGGTTCTTGTCCCGGATCGTCCGGTTCCGCCCCCGGATCGTGTCGTACGAATCCCCGCACGCCACCCACGCCACCACCCCCGCCTCACCCCCCGGCGGCACCGCGAGGCCGAACCCCACCGTCGCGTCCACCGACCCCTGGCTGATCGTGTTCCGCCCCAGCACCCCGTCCTCGGCGTCGCGCCACGTCCCCTCGGCCCCCCCCATCCGCTTGGTCCCGATCGCCCACTGGTCGATCCCGTGCACGTCCTGCCCCCCGTCGGCCGCAAGTTTCATCCCGTTGAGCAGGAAGTACGCATCATCCTTGTACACGACCACGCCCCCCGTGTCCGGGTCGTAGTCCGCCGTGTCCCCGACCGGCGACTCCTTGATCGACAGATCGATGTGGAAGAACAGCCGCACGTCGCGCACCCGCCCGCTCCCGCCCAGCAGGTCGCGCACGGTCACGCGCCGGAAGTACACCGGCTCGTGGAAATCCACCGCGTCGTGGCACACCAGTTCCAACCCCAGCCCCTCGTGCCGCAGACGCACCGCGGTCACCAGCGTGTCCTGCCTGTACCGAAGGTCCCGCTCCCACCCCCCATCCTCCACCCACGCGAACCGGCCATCGGCCCACACCCCGAACCGCTGCACATGCCCCCCCGTGTGGTTGTACCGCCCCACCAGCGGGTAATAGAGATCCCGCACCCGGTACAGGTGGTCGAACGTGATCAGAAGGTCCCCATTCCCGACCGGAATATCCCGCGGCATCGTCGCTCACTTCGTCCAGGGTGCCTGAGTCCACGGCCGAAACTCCGCTCGGCCGTGCTCCCCTCCCCCTTCCCCACCCGTGATCGATCGTCCCCCCTCCCCCCCTCCTCTGTGCCCCGCCCCTATTCCTCGTCCTTCTCCCCCGCCGCGGCGATGCGCAGCAAGGCTTCGTCAGGCATCGGCTTCCAGTTCTTCCAGTTCGCGCTTCTTTTCCATCCGCCGCACCAAGAAGATCGAGACCTCGTAAAGCCCATAGATCACCGTGAACAGCACGACCTGACTGATGACATCGGGCGGGGTGACGATGGCGGCCAGCACCAGGATCACCACGATGGCATAGCGGCGCACGCTGCCCAGCCCCTCGGAGGACACCAGCCCGGCCTTGCCCATCAGCGTCAGCGCCACCGGCAGCTGGAAGGACAGGCCGAAGGCCAGGATGA
>CALAFV010000559.1 GCA_937891445.1 uncultured Phycisphaerales bacterium
GAGCACCATCAGGTGGTCGCTCACAGGGTGGTACACGAGCCACGCCCAGCCGGAGCCCTCGACCGCCTTCGCCGCGGCGCGGAAGTGGCTGCTGAAGGCGTCGAATGAGCCGAAGTCCCGCGCGAGCGCTGTGGCGAGGTCGCCCTTGGGCTGCCCGCCGCCGCCGTCGTTGGGCGGGGCCATCGTCAGCCAGAAGATCGTGTGGTTCACGTGCCCCGAGCCGTTGAACGCCAGTTCGCGGCTCCAGTGCTTCACCAGCGATGCGTCCCCCTCGCCGTTGCGGATCGCCTCCAGCGCCCGCAGCGCGCGGTTCATCCCGTCCACGTAGGCCTTGTGGTGCTTGTCGTGGTGGATCGTCATCGTCTGGGCGTCGATGTGCGGCTCCAGCGCATCGGCCGGATAGGGGAGCGGCGGCAGCGTGTACTGCCCCGTCCTGGCGTCCCAGCCCAACTGCTCCGGGGTCAGGCCCCCGCCGTTCCCGTCGATCCTGACCGGCCGCGGCATCGGGCGGTCCGGCCGCGACGGCGGTATCGCGGCGTGCGCCGCTCCGGCCGCCCCCAGCAGCCCCGCCGCCCCCAGCCCGAGCGCACCAAGGACCTCGCGCCGGTCGAGTCCGTCCCGCTCCGGCACCATCGCGTCGCCGTCGTGCATGATCCGCCCTCCGTTTGTTCCAGGCCAGGGCCGCGGTTCCCCGGGGGAGGGGGGGCGGCCCGGGCGAGATGGAAGGCTATCCCTGCCGCCCCTCGATCGCCGCAAGCAGGCACCCGGCCGCGAGGATCATCAGGTCGTCGATCTGGTCGTGATCCGTGAGCACGGAAACCCCGAGGCGGTAGACGAACGGGTTGAAGTGCTGGCGGTACCACGCGATCCGCGTGCCGTTGCCGTCGGTCAGGCTGAACCGCTGCGGCAGCAGCAGCGCGCCAAAATCGACGAACCGGCGGACCAGCGCCTTGAACGTCGAGTCCTCCAGCAGCACGGCGATCTGCCGGCCGGAGGCGTCCATGATGTGCCACTCATCTTTCAGGACCGATTTGAGACCCTTGCGGCGGAGCGAGCCGATCACCTCGCCCGTGGGGAGGCAGACGTCGTAGGTCGCTGCCCAGTCGATGATCTGGCGCGCGGCGATCCGCAGCAGTTCCCTGGACTCCGAGCGGTCGGTGTAGATCCGCAGGTCCTCTCTCAGCCGCAGGGCCCGCTGCTTGCAGTAGCCGATCGGCTGCCCCTGGGCGTTGTAGACGTCGAAGCCCGCGCCGAGGATGCGGAAAACCTGCCGCCGGATGGTGTAGCGCTCGCCGGGAGCCGCCTTGATCGCCATGGGGACCTCCTGTGCCCCATGAGCATCGGAAAACAAACGCGGCCGCTGGAAAAACCAGCGGCCGCGGCAGATTCCAATCCAGAGGTCCCGTCGGACCCATACGTCGTACGGGTCGTCTCAAGGCCGTCCTCAGGCCCCGGTTTCGCCCACCGACCACCGCAGGAACGCGACGATCCGGGCCTTGGGCCCCAGCAGGTCCTTGACCTTCTTGGACGGGTCCATGATGAACGGCTGCTCGAGCAGGGCCACCTCCTCGAAGAACTTCCGCATCCCGCCCTCGACCATCTTCTCGGCGATCTCCTTCGGCTTGCCCGACTCCATCGCCTGCTCGATGCGGAAGCGACGCTCCTTCTCGACGATGTCGGCCGGGATGTCGTTGGCCGACACGCCCAGCGGGCGCGGGACCGCGGCGGTCACGTGCATGCAGATCTGGCGCAGCGTCTCGTCCGAGATGTCGCCCTCGGCCTGGACGATCACGCCCGTCTTGCCGTCGTGGTGCACGTACGAGCCGAAGACGTTGGTGCCGCCCTCGTCGATCAACTTGTGCGCCCGGGCCAGCGAGCAGTTCTCGCCCGTGCTGATCCGCAGGTCGTCGATCAACTTGGTCATCGCCTCGGTCGCCCCCGACTCCCCGGCCGGCCCCTCCAGGGCCAGTTCGGCGCACCGCTGGGCCACGCCCACGAACTTCTCGTTCTTGGCCGTGAAGTCCGTCTCGGCCCGCAGTTCGACGATGGTGGCGGCGTGCGGCGTCGTCGCGATCGCGATCCGCCCCTCCCCCGCCGCGCGGTCCGTCCGCGTCTCCATCTTCCCCTTGAGCTTCTTGCGCAGCAACTCCTCCGCCGCCTCCAGATTCCCATCAGCCTCCTGCAACGCCTTCTTACATTCCATCATTGAGAGCCCCGTCTTGTTGCGGAGCTTCATCACTTCAGAGGCGGGGATGTCGGCCATGGGGGAGTCTCCGGCGTCGGTTGGTTGCTTGGTGCGGATCGGTCAAGTCCCGCGCGACTGTACGCGGTTGGGTGTGAGGTGTGAACAGCGGACGGAAGATCCCGCGGTCCGTGCGGGGGGCTGGGTCGGGGCCCGGGCGGACGGGCGGTCCGAGCGGGGATCAGCCGTTGTTGGCCACCACGGGCTCGGTCGCGGTGGGTGAACCGCCCTCATCGTCGGCGCGGAACTGGGCGCGGCGGGAGCGGCGGGGCTGGCCCTCGGCGGCGGGCTGGCCGGCGGCGGCCTCGTCACGCGGACGG
Source organism: uncultured Phycisphaerales bacterium (assembly GCA_937891445.1). Classification (GTDB taxonomy): domain Bacteria; phylum Planctomycetota; class Phycisphaerae; order Phycisphaerales; family UBA1924; genus CALAFV01. The sequence goes on from CALAFV010000559.1 coordinate 2,563, forward strand.
GCCTCGCGGGCCTGCTTGCCGTCGGCGCAGGCGAGGCAGAGTTCGCGGATTACGACGTCGATGGAGCGCATCGAGTCGTCGTTGCCGGGGATCGGGATGTCGGCCAGATCGGGGTCGCCGTCGGTGTCGATGAGGCAGATTGTGGGGATGCCGAGTTTGCGGGCCTCGCGGAGGGCGTTGACCTCGCGCTTCACATCGATGACGACCAGGGCGCCGGGGAGTTTGTCCATGGCGCGGATGCCGCGGAGGTTGCGCTCGATCTTCGCCTTCTCGCGGCGGAGTTGCGACTCCATCTTCTTGGAGTAGGAGGCGAAGTTGTCGTGCTGCTCAATCTGCTCGAGTTCCTCGAGGCGCTTGAGACGCTGACGGATGGTGCGGAAGTTGGTCAGCGTGCCGCCGAGCCAGCGCTCGGTGACGTAGTGCATCTTGATGTCGCCGACCCGCTGCTCGAGGACGGAGCGGGCCTGGCGCTTGGTGCCGACGAAGCAGACGTCTTTACCCTCGGCCACGACCTTCGTGAGGAACTTCTTGGCCAGCAGGAGCCCCTTGACGGTCTCCTTGATGTCGATGATGTGGATGCCGTTGCGCTTGCCGTAGATGTATGGGGCCATCTTCGGGTTCCAGCCGCTGGAGCGCTGGCCGAAGTGGATGCCGGCTTCGATGAGGTCCTGGACGAGGGAGGAGGCCATGGGTCGGTTCCTTGCAGCGACACCGGCGCGAGTCGGGACAATCGGAGGCGCCGGTCAGAGTGGGAACCACCCGCCGCACACCCGGACGCACGCACAAGGGCGCTTGGTCGTGGCCGGAGGGTGTCCCCGGCCGATTCACAATGTGTCATTGGCCTCGCCCGCGCTCCGTCGCCACGGGCCCCGGCCCTCGGCCGCCGATTCCGGCCGACCCCGGAGTATATGGAGCGGGTGGGGCCGGGCAAGGCTGGGAGAGCGGGGGAGGCCGGGGAAACCGGGCTTTGCGGCCGCGCCAACGGCTCAATCGGTGTTGGGGTGCCGCGGGCCGTCGGGGGTGATGGCGACGACGAGGTGGCGCTGGCGGGGGTGGTCGGGGGAGGCGCGGCGGTGCTCCCACAGATAGATGCCCTGCCAGCGGCCCAGCACCATCCGTCGCCCCATAACCGGGATAACCAGGCTGGTCTGGGTCAGGATGGCCTTGATATGGGAGGGCATGTCGTCCGGGCCCTCGTCGGTGTGGGTGTAGAGGGGGTCATTTTCGGGGACGAGTCGGTTGAGCCAGGCTTCCAGGTCGGCCCGGGCGGATGGGTCGGCGTTCTCCTGGATGGTGAGGCTGGCGGAGGTGTGCTGGACGAAGACGGTGCAGAGGCCGGCGTCGATGCGCGACGCGGCGACGACCGAGGCGACCTCGCGGGTGATCTCGTGGAGGCCCTGGCGGGTGGTGGCGATGGTGAGAGGGCGGATCATCAACGAGGTATAGCCGCGCGGCGGGCGTCGTGCGGCTGCCCGGCATGAAGCCGCCGCCGGCGCTGGCGCGCCGGCGGCGGTCAGGGGCACACTCCCCGGTCTGCGATCGTGGGCGGCTGCGGGGGCTGCGCCTCAATCCTGGCTGCCGCGGACTTCCCACGGTGAACCGCCGGTGTTGGAGGGGGCGTCGCGGCGCTGCTTGATCTGCTTCGTGCGGCCGTCCGCCTCGACCTCATCGGCGAGGTACATGGTCTCGCCGAGTAGTTCGATGCCGCGTGCCTTCACCGTGATCGTGTCGCCCTGCTCGATGTTGAGGTCGCGGAGTTGCTGCTGGGGGCCGAGGTTGACCAGGTGTTCTTCTCCCTCGTCGGTGCGCACCTTGACGAGGGTGTACGGCTCGCTGTCGCCGATTCGGAGTTGCTCCTTGCTGATGATGCGGCCCTCGATCTCGCGCCGGGCGCCGTAGGCGGCGCTCTGCATCCGGGGCTGCTGGCGCTGCTGCATCGCGCCGCGGCCGGTGTCCTGACTGCCGGCCTGCATGCCCCGGCCCATTTCGCGGCCCATGCCGCGCTGGATGTTCATCGTCCCCTCGTCCGTGCGGAGGCGGTCGGCGAAGAGCACGGGGCGGTCGTTGACGACGATGATCCGGCCGGAGAGTTCGATCTGGTCCCCTTCCTGCACTTGCACCTGGTTCATGTGGACGGGGCCGAGATCGGCGAAGGCGACGTTGCCGTCGTCCTTGCGGATTTTGGCGAGCATGTGCGGCCGGGGCATGCCTTCGAGGCGAGCGGTCTTGGTGGCCTCGACGGTGCCGCGCACGCGGGTCTGGCCGCCGCGCATCGACGTCTGCATGAACGTGACACCGCCGCCGCCTTCCTTCTCGCGCTGGGCCTGCTCGCGGAGTTGCTCGAAGTCGAAGCGCGAGATGCGGTAGACCGTGTCGGTCTGTCCATCGCCGTCGAGGTCAACGCCGACGATCGTGACGGACTCGGGCTCGAGTTGGGCGGTGTCCATCGCCTGCTGCGGGTGCTGTTTCTCGTCCTTGTCCTGCTCCTGACGCTGCTGGGCCGACGCCCACGGCGCGGCGAGCCCGGCGGCGGCCGCGACGAGGAGAACGTTCCGACAGAGCCTGCCTCGGTCCATAGCGGGTCCTTTCAAAGTTGTGTGCCTCCGCTGATCCACCCTGTCCCGCCGCGGGGCGCGGTGGGTCTGGTGTCGCGCCGCGCGGCGGCGAACGACTCGCGCGGCACTGTTCGCGCGGGGCGCGGAGGGGTCAACGGGTGCGCCCGGTTGTGGGTGGGCGCACGGAGCGTCCGCCGCGGAGATCCGGGGATCGCCACAGGCGGCGCGGGGCTTTGCGCTCTAGGCCGAATGCGGCTTGGCGGGCGGGCTGCCGAGCGCATCTTTCACATAGAGTTCACGCACCACGACCAGCCCGACGGCGGCGGGGCCGTGGCGTCCGACACAAGTGTATGCGTGGCGGGGATTACTCCCACTCGATCGTGGCGGGGGGTTTGCTGGAGATGTCGTAGACGACGCGGTTGACGCCGCGGACCTCGTTGATGATGC
>CALAFV010000560.1 GCA_937891445.1 uncultured Phycisphaerales bacterium
CGCTCGTCGTCGCGGAAGCGCTGGATCATGACCTGCTTGAAGGTCTGGGCGGCGATGCGCCCGAACTCCTGCGGGGACATCTCCAGCGGCTGGCCGTGGCGGGTGAGGGAGATCTGGCCGGTGAGGGGATCGACGGTGCAGGCGAACTCCTCGGTGTCGAGGGTGTTGAAGTGCTTGCGCGCAGCGGAGACCATCGCCTGCTCGAGGTCGCGGATGAGGACGGATTTCTCGATGCGCCGGTCGCGGGCGATCGAGTCGAGAATCCGCAGCATTTCCTGGGTGTTGACGGTGCTCAAGACGGGTCTCCGATGCTGGCTGGATGTGCTGGATGTTGAGTTGTCGAGTCCCAAAAACGACATCGGCCGCGAGCGCTTCCGACACGCTCGGGCCGACTGGCTCCCCCCGACGGGGGCGGGCAGCGCGGGTTGGAGCCCGTGCTCAGGTCACGGCGCCTCCTTGCGGTCGCGCCGCGAGCCTGCGGTAGCCCTGCACCGCGGACCGCGGCTCCCGGCGCTGCGCGCCGAGGGCGACGGTGGGGTCGCCGGCAACAGGGGCGGCGACGGGCCGCGGGTGCAGCCCGGGAGGGAGCGCGTTGGAGCGTCCCTTAGCCGACATGGCGACGATTCGTGCGCATGGAGCAGCAGATCCCGGAGTGTGTGTCGTACGCAGATCCGAACCGAAATGTCAGGGAATAGTACGAGGCGGCGGAGAGGGGGTCAAACGGGGGGCGGAGAGGGGGGAGAGGCACTGGGCATCAGGCACTGGGCACGAGACGAAAACCGGTAGAGAACGGAGATGTCCTGGTGGGTCCGATGGCGAGACTCTGCCCCGAGCGTCGGAGCGTGGAATCACCAGTGCGTAATGCCTAGTGCCCAGTGCCTGATGTGGTGCCTCCTTCCAAGCGCCCGCTAGAATCGGCCCCGCATGAGCAACGTCCGGTCTGAAATCGTCGGCGAGAGCGGCCTTGTCCTCGTGGTTCACCTGCCCGGGGCGGTGGTGGACGAGACGGCCGTGCCCATCCGTGAAGAGGTGATCCGGCGGCTGCCCAACGCCGACCGGGCCGGCGTCGTGCTCGATTGCCGCGACGTGTACCTGGTCAACTCGATCGGGATCACGTGCCTGCTTCAGATCCAGGATCACTGCCGCCGCCAGGGGGCGAGCATGGCGCTGGCGGGGGTGCCGCCGACGATCGTGTCGTTCCTGCGGCAACTCAAACTCGACACGCGGTTCACGCGGTACGAGAGCGTCGAAGAAGCGGTCGCGGCGGCGGAGCGCGGGGAGTAGCAAGGCGCTAACCGCCGCACGGCCCGATCGAAGCGATCCACATCGTCAGGTATGCGGCGATGTCGGCGCTGTTGACGGCGCCGGAGTCGTTCACGTCGGCGCCGAGGCTGCCGACGACGACGCAGCGGAGCCAGTGCGCCAGGAAAGTGGAAACGTCGCCGGAGTTCACCTCGCCGTCGTTGTTCCAGTCGGCGAGGCAGCCGGGGTCGGCCAGGTGGAGGGCGAAGAAGTCGGCCGTGAACTGGTCGAAGCCGAGGCCGACGTTGTGCGGCGCGCCGGGGACGATGCGCAGGTCAGAAGCGACGCCCGCCTCGGTGAGTGCATCGTGGAGCAGATGGCTCTGGAGCGGGAGGACGACGGTGTCCGCGCCGCCGTGGAGGATGAGGAAGGGCGGGTCGTCGGGGCTGACGTGGGTGAGCGGGCTCGCGAGGCGCGCCCGCGCGACGAGTTCGGCCCACGCCGGGTTGTCCACGTTCTGCTGGATGTCGATGAGGCACGCGCCCAGGAGTTCGGACTCCGATGTGCCGCAGGCGGCGTTGGCGGGGTCGATGCTGAAGAAGTCGGTGTGGCCGTAGTAGTCGGCGACGGCGAGCACGTTGCTGGGCTGGTCTGTGTTGCCGCCGACGGTCCCTTCGCAGGCGGGGTCTCCCGCGGACGTGCCGACCAGCGCGGCGAGGTGGCCGCCGGAGGAGGCGCCCCAGACGCCGATGCGGGCGGGGTCGATGTTGTACTCGTCGGCGTGGGCGCGGAGCCAGCGGATGGCGGCCTTGCAGTCGTGGACCTGGGCGGGGAAGAGGGCGTCGGAGGAGTAGCGGTACTCGATGGCGACCAGGGCGATGCCGCGCTCGAGCAGGAGCGGGGCCCGCTCGGCGCCGCCGGCGCGGGAGCCGCTGCGCCAGCCGCCGCCGTGGAGCCAGAAGACGGCGGGACGCGGGGTGCTCGGACCCGGCGGCATGTAGATATCGAGGATCTGGCGGACGTGGCCGTCGCCGTAGGGGACGGCGGCGTGAGTGGGGGTGGGGAGTTGGGCGACGGCCGGCGCGGCCGCGAGCGGTGCGGCGATGGCGGCGATCAAGCGGATCCGGGTGCGGGCGCGCATGGTCCTGACTCCTTACGCTGTGGGGCGCAAGGCATCGTTACACACACGGCGACGAACCGCGTGAAATCGGCGCTTCTGCAACTGGGGTGGGCGTGAGACGGCGCTGACGCCGCCGGAAGGCGGTGACGCTCAAAAATGAGAGAGGCCGAGCATCGTTCCCGGGGTGGGGGCTCGGCCTTGCGGCTGGAGACCTGATTGTCTCAAAGCGGGTGAAGGGGCTTGAACCCTCGACCTACACGTTGGCAACGTGTCGCTCTACCACTGAGCTACACCCGCGTTTTCGCCCTTTCGGGGCCCCAGCCGGGCAGAAGCCCGGGCGGGGAAGTAAGTTAGACGGCGTCCGGTGGGGAGTCAACGGGGGGCGGCTTGCTGCTCCAGTCCGGGGCCGGCCGGGCCCAGGGCGGTCGGCGGCGCGGCCTGTGGGGCCGAGGCGGCCTGCCCGGCGCCGGCGGCCTGCTCGACCGCCGCCAGGACATGGGCGGGCGCGTAGGCGTTGTAGATGATCGGCTCGGCGAGGGCCGGGCCGAAGATGGCCAGGGTGGGGACGTTGGAGCGGCCCAGGTCCGTCAGGAACTTGCGGCCGACCGAGTCGGCGGAGGTGACGTCCACCTCCAGCAGGATGACGTCGTCCTTCGTCAGTCGGGCGCGGACCTCGGTGCTGTCGAGCACGGTGCGCTTGATCACCTTGCAGGTGATGCACCAGTCGGCGGTGAAGTTGGCGACGACGACCTTGCCGGCGGCCCGAGCCGCTTCGAGCCGGGCGGGGGTGTAGGGGAGCCAGACGCCGGGGATGACGGCGTCGTCGGCCGGCTCGCCGGTGGCGAGCGCTTCCCGCATGCGGAGGTAGTCCTCGCGAGCGACGGCCCCGAAGCCGTTGGCGAACCTGATCGAGCCGATGGCCGCCGCGAGGGCGAGCAGGGGCATGACGACCTTCGGCCACGCCCGCTTGGCGATCTGGAGCGTCCGGATCGCCAGCCAGACCGCCGCGAGGATGACGAAGAAGGCAACCGCCCACCACGCCATGGACTCCTTCAGCCACGGCTTGTCGATGAGCAGGGCCTTGATGCCGGCGGCGATGAAGAACGCCGCGCCGGCGAGCAGGAGCAGGCCCATGACCTGCTTGACCAGTTCGCTGGCCGGGCCGGTGCGGGGGATCCGGTTCACGAGCCCGGGGTTGGCGGAGAGGACGAGGTACGGCACGGCCATGCCGACGCCCAGGCCAAGGAAGATCACCATGATCGTGATCGGGCCCAGGGCGGCGGTCCCCGCCAGCAGGCCGCCGGCGACGAAGCCGAAGCACGGCAGGCCCAGCACCGCCGTCATGATGCCGAAGACGAACGAGCCCCAGGGTGTGTCGGCCTTGGGGTTGATCATGTAGACCGACTGCGGCAGGTTCAGCGTGAACAGGCCCATGATCCCCAGGCCCATCGCGGCGATGATCAGCCCCAGGCCGAGCGTGATCCACCACGTGCCGAAGATCAGGCGCGAGGGGTCGGCCGTCGCGGAGGAGAAGATCGCCATCGGCAGACCGGCGACGAACCAGAAGGTGACGACGCCCAGCGCCATCCACAGGCCCAGGATGAACGCGCGCCGGCGCGAACCGCCGGCGTGCTGGACGAGCGTGAGAATCTTGATGGGGATGATGGGCAGGACGCAGGGCGTGAGGTTCAACACCGCGCCGCCCAGGACCGCGCCGAGGAAGACCAGCAGGATGCCGTTGAGTGGAATCCCGAAGAGGCTCGGCGGCGGCGCGACGTCTTCGCCGGCGGAGGCGCTGGCCGCGGGGCCGGAGGAGGCGGGAGGAGTGGGGGGCGTGGCAGACGCGGCGGCGGGGTCGAAGCCCTTGAACAGGTCGGCGTCGGCAGGCGCGGCGGGGGCCGGGGCCGCGGGGTCGATCGTGAAGGCGACCGACAGCGGGACGGTCTCCGGCATCAGACACGTCACCTCGTTGCACGCCTGGTAGAAGACTTCAAATTTGAGCGTGACGCGGCCCGCCTTGGCCTCGGGCGAAATCGTGATGGGGATGTACGCGATCGAGCGATCGCTGTAGGTAGGCGCGGCGATCGTCCCTTCGCCCATGAGGTTGGGAACCTCCGAGGCGTGCGGCTCGGGCCACTGGATCGGGCCGAATGTCGCCCACGCGGGAGCGGGGTCGGGGAGGGTGATCGTGGTGCGCGTCCCGGAGGCGATTTCCTCGACGGCCTCCGGCAGCGACACATGGGCGGCGGGCCAGATGTGCCAGCCGGGCTGGAGGTCGAAGACGACCGCCACCGCCACGAGGTCGCCCGGTCGCACGGTCTCCGCGGCCGGGACCGCCCGGACCGCCACTTCGCCCCCGCCGCCGAACTGGCCGTGGGCGGCCCGGAGAGGCAATAGGGCAAGAGCGACAAGGACCAGCAGGGCCGCGGCGAGCGGGCGGGGGAGGGTGGTCGTCATACGGCTATTAAATGGTCGAAGCGTCGGGATGTTCCCTCGGCCGTGGAGGGAGAGGAGAGAAGCGAAGGCGTTTCAGCCCCGGCGCGAGAAGAGCAGCCGGTCGAGGCTCAGCGGATGCGTGCGGGTCATCGCCAGGGCGAGGGCGGCGGCGACCATGACGCCGTTCTCGACGACCTTGCACCATCCGGCGGCGCCCGGGCAGACCAGGCCGCTGTCGCCGAAGCACCCGCACTTGACGTCGATGCCGCGGAGGATCGCGGAGACGATCAGGAGCGTGAAGAGGCCGAGCATGAGGCCGATGAGCCACGCGGCGGCGCGGGTAAACAGGCCGAGGATCAGGAACATCGCCGCGACGCCCTCCGTCCACGGCACGGCGAAGGCGGAGAACTTCACCAGCGCGTCGGGCAGGCCGAGTTTGAAGGCCTTGATGGCGAAAGCGAAGTCCTGCGGGCCGATCGGGGAGAGCGGCCCCTTGGCGGGGCGGAGTTTGAACCACGCCGCGGCGAGGAAGATCGCGCCCAGAGCCAGACGCGTCGGGACCGAAAGGACCGTCCACGCGAGGCGGTCGATGCTTCCGGGGACCTCATAGCCACGGATCTGTGCGTCGGTCGTCATGGCTGGTCACCGGTGGTCGTTGGGAGGCCCAGGGCGCTCCAGCCCTTGTACCCATCATGCAGGACGTGGACGTTGGCGAACCCGCCCTCGCCGACGAGCAGGAGCATCACATCCTCGGACGCGGAGCAGTCTTCGCCGCCGCCGCAGTAGACGACGATGGGGTGTTCCTTGGGGATGATGTTCAGGATGTCCGGGGGCGCCCCCTCGCGGAAGACCGAGAGCGGAGCGAAGTACGCGCCGGAGATATGGCCTGCGGCGTACTCCTCGGCGCCGCGGGCGTCGAGAAGGATCGCGCCCTGGGCGATGAGTTCCTGGGCCCGGTCGATCGTGATGTGGCCCGGCTTGCCGGCCAGTTGCTCGGCGGTCGTCGGGACAAAGCCCGTGCCCGTTGCGCCGGTCGTCTGCGGCGGGGCCGGCTTGGGCTCCGGCGCCGGCTCAGCCGGCACGGGAGCGGGAGACGTCGGCTCCGCGTTGACCGTCGCCGGCCGCTCGCCGCCGGCCGGGTTGTTGTCCCCGGCCGGCGGCTGCGGATCCGTCGTTGTGGTGGCGGGCGTCGCGGCGATGCTCAGCCGCACGCGGTCGCCACGCCGGTACATGTCGCGCACGCCCAGCCCGACGCCAACGGCGACCATCACAAGGGCCTGGACGGCGACGACCAGCGGGCGGGCGGCGCCGCGGCGATCACTCGGGCTTGGTCGCATTGGGCTTGGCCGTGGGCGTCTGGGCCGCCGGAGAGAGCGAGTTGGGCCCGCTGGGGGTGGGAGGTGTCGCCGCCTTGTTCGGGAGCGGGATCGGCCGCGGCGGCTGGGGCTGCGTCATGTCGGCGCCGCGGACGGTGCCCCAGAGCGTGACCGTGATCTCCTCGTTGTCCGGGAGGTTGGTCTTCACCTTGACGGTGGCCCGCACCGTGCCGGACTTCTCCGGGTTCACGCCGCTGATGCGGAGCAGGTACGTCGGACGGCCGCGCGTGTGGTCGTAGGACTCCCAGTCGGCGACGAGGTTGAGGTCCTGGTTGCCCTCGACCGTCCACTCGACGTCCGTGATCTCGAACGGCACGCCGTTGCGGGAATCGATGATGCTCGAGCACTCAAAGGCGGCGTTGGGCTGCTGGCTGCGGATCATGACCGTCGGCGGGTCGGCGCGGAGTTCGCCGACGACCATGGCCGTCACGAAGATCTTGAACTCGGGCCACTTCTCGTCGTTGCTCTTGAAGACCAACTGCGTGTTGTGCGTGCCGATCGGGGCGGCCTTGTCGAGTTCCACCTCGATCGTGACCTTGGTGACAGGGTCGCCCTCGTCTTCAGCCGGCTCGGTCTTGAGGATCTTGCCGCTGATGAACTGCTCCGCGCCCTCGATCGAGGAGATCTCGAAGCCGGGCTTGCGGGCGGTGATCGTCACTTCCTGGCGGGCCCCGGTGCCCTTGAAGATGTCCTGGAAGAGCACGCGGTTGGGCTCGACCCACACCATCGGCAGGACGTGCGAGGTCAGCGTCAACTGCATCTGCGGGACCTGGTCGTCCTCGAGGGTGACGGTGACGCCCTTCTGCTGCGGGCCGCGCCGGTTGGTCGGGTTGAACTGAACCTTGATCTCGCCCGCTTCGCCGGGGGCGTAGACCTTCTTGGCCAGTTGCGGCACGGTGCAGCCGCAGGTCGCCGTCACGCTCTTGATGGTGATCGTGCGGTCGGACGTGTTGGTGAACTTGAAGATGTGCTCCAGCGGCTTCTCGTCGGTCACCCGGCCCCAGTCGTGGCTCAGGCTGTCGAACGTCAGCGGATAGCGCGAGGTATCGGGCTGCGCCGAGCCGGGCGTCGCCTTGACGTCGACCTGGCCCTTGACGTCCGGCGTCGGGGCCACCTTCTCCTGGGCGACGGCGCTGAGCGGCGCGGCCAGAACCGCGGCGGCAAGCAGCGCGGCGATGCGGGCGGGTGTCGTCTTCATGGCTCCGGGACTCCTTCTCGTTCCCCCCGGTGGTTCGGAATCAACACTGGTGTTGTCGAGGACCCTGACTTCGGCCCCTGTCGGCAAACAGGCGGGCCGTACTGTATCCAACCGTGACGTGGCGGACGCCGGGTCGCCAGAACCGCGACCGGGCCGCCAGACTTACGCCGCGGCCCCCGCGGACATTGCACCCGCGGCGGATTCAGGCGTTTCGGGATCGTCGGCCTCTCCGGCACGGGACCGCAGCCCACCGGCGAGGAACGCATCCAGCGCCGCGTGCACCGCCGCCGGATCCGGCGCAAGCCGAACGGCCTCCCGCAATGGTTTACACGGACCCAGACGTTTGGCAAACCAGGTGATGCGGCGGCGGATCTGGGTCATGGCATAACGCTCGCCGCGGAACTCGAGCATCAGTTCGAAATACCGGCGCACGAGGGCGATACGGTCGGCTTCCGAGGGCGGTTCGGGAACGGCTCCCGAGTTCTGGAGGGCCCAGGAATCCCGGAAGATCCACGGGGTGCTCAGGGCCCCGCGTCCGATCATGACCCCCTGGCACCCGGTACGCCGGATCATCTCCAGCACGTCCTGGGGTTCCTTGACGTCGCCGTTACCGATCACCGGGACGCGCCCGCCCACGGCCTCGACGACGCGGCGGATCCCCTCGTGGTTGACCGTGCCGGTGAAGCGCTGCTCGGTCGTGCGGCCATGGACGGTGATGGCGGCGACCCCGGCATCCACCAGCCGCGGGGCGAGCCACTCGGCGACGGGCTGGTCGTTGAACCACCCCAGGCGCATCTTCGCCGTCACGGGAACGCCCGAGGCGGCGACGGCCGCGACGGTGTGCTCGACGATGCGCACGGCGCGCTCGGGGTCGCACAGGAGTTTCGAGCCGCCGTCCTTCTTGGTGACCTTGTCCACCGGGCAGCCCATGTTGATGTCGATGATCGTCGCGCCGTGGTCGCGGGCCCAGCGGGCGCCGTCGGCCATGATGGCCGGGTCGGCGCCGTACAACTGCATGCCTACGGGCTTGTCGAGGTCGTTGGTGCGGGCCAGGTCCAGGCTCGTGGCCGTGCCGCGGAGCAGGCCCTGCGGGCTGAGCAGGTCCGTGCAGGCCAGGCCCAGTCCGCGGCCGTCGCCCCCCTGCGAGGGTTCCCAGACGACCGAGCGGCACACCAGCCGGAACGCCAGATCGCAGTACCCCGCGATGGGGGCCAGCAGGAGGTTCGTCGCGAGCGTGACGTTCCCGATCCGGAGCATCGCGGGGGATGGTATATGGCCCCGGAGCGAGCGGGCGCATCGGCCGACGAGCCACTCGGCCGTGGGGCCCCGTGGCGGATGCGCACGAGCCCACACCGAACCTACGCTTTGCCCTGCCTCAAGGCCCCGAGGTGCAACCGCACCCCCAGCCTCCCCAGAAAGCACGCGTGTACCAAGCCCTCCTCACCCGCCGCTATCTCACGACGAAGGTCATGCCGCTGCTGGCGATCATCGCCGTGATGCTGTGCACGGCGATGGTGCTGATCGTGTGGTCGATCATGGGGGGGTTCCTGGTGATGCTGCTCAGCGCGGGGCGCACGCTGATGGGCGACGTGGCGATCACGTGGCCCACCAGCGGGTTCGCGTACTACGAGGACCTCGTCGCGCGTCTGGAGCGCGACCCGATGGTCGCCGGCGCCGCGCCGGCGATCGAAACCGGCGGCACGCTCGTGCTCCCCGACAACCGCATCCAGAACCTCCGGATCGTGGGGATCGACGGGCCGAGTTACGCGATCGTCACCGGGTACGACGAGTGCCTGTGGTGGAAGCCGATCGACAAGCCCCTGCCCAAGGACCAGCGCAGCGCCGACCTGGTCGAACTTCACGAAGGCGGGGTCATCGCGGGGCGGATCGTGTCGCGCGACGAGAACGCCGTGCGCATCCGCGTGGGGTCCAGCGGCCGCGGGACCGTGCGCGAGATCCCGATGAAGGAGATCGCCGCCATCCGAGTCGGGCGCTGGGGCGATCCGCGGCTGGAGAACCATGCCAAGTGGGCCCGGCTCCACAAGGACGGCCTGCGCCTCCGCGAGGTTGACCCGCAGACCGGGCTGGAGCGTCCGGCGCTCGTGCTGGGCATCGAGGTCACCGGCTTCAACGAGCGGACTCTCGAGGGGTACTACGTGCCGCAGGCCTTCGGCGTGCGCACCGAGGCGGGGACCATCCAGTGGCGGTCCGACTTCATCCCGGAGTCGAAACTGCTGCTGACGGTCTACCCGCAGAGCAGCGTCACGGGGCGGCCGATGGACGTCGTCACGCGCAGCCTCCCGGTGGCCAACGAGTTCAAGAGCGGCGTCTTCGAGATCGACGCCAACACCGCGTTCATCGACCTCGGCGAGTTGCAGCGCATGCTGCGTATGGACGCCGCGCCGCGGGCCCGTCAGGCGCGGGGGGCGGACCGCTACGCCGTGGAGATCGATCCGCAAACCGGCCGTGAGCGTCTGCGTGCAACCGAGAGCGACGAAGAGGAGATGGAGCCGGCCCGCGTGACGACGGTGCTCGTGCGGGCCAAGGACGGGATCACGCCCGAGCAACTCGCGGCGCGCTGCAAGGAGATCTACGCCCAGTTCGAGGCCGACCACGCGGGGGAGGTGCCCTCGGCCCCGCCGCTGCAGGGCACGGGGCGTCCGCCGCCGGGGACGATGATCATCCAGACCTGGAAGCAGCAGCAGGGGACGATGGTCGCCGCGGTGGAGAAGGAAATCCTGATCGTCCTGTTCATCCTGCTGTTCATCTCCGTCGTGGCGTCGTTCCTGATCCTGGCGATCTTCTGGGCGATGGTCAGCGAGAAGACGCGGGACATCGGCGTGCTGCGGGCGCTGGGGGCCAGCCGCGCCGGCGTCGCGTGGCTGTGGCTGCGCTACGGCCTGGTGATCGGGCTGGTCGGCTCGATCCTCGGCGGCGTGGTGGCGTGCGCCATCGTCTGGAATATCAACCCGATCCACGACTGGATGGGGCAGGCGCTGGGCCTGTACCTCTGGGATCCCAAGGTGTACTACTTCACGGAGATCCCGCACGACGTTGAGCCCCGCAAGGCGGCGATCGTCTTGGCCGGCGGGCTGATCTTCAGCGTCCTGGGGGCGCTGATCCCCGCCGTGCGGGCTGCTCGCATGGACCCCGTGCGAGCCCTGCGATTCGAGTAATCCGATGAGTGCAACGGCGGTGACAACCCGGCCCATCCTCGCGGCCCGCTCGGTCCGCAAGACCTACCGCCTCGGGCGCGTCGATGTCCCCGTCCTTCGCGGGGCGACGCTCGAAATCCAGCCGGGGGAGTTCGTCGCCGTCCTGGGCGCCTCCGGCTCCGGCAAGAGCACGCTCCTGCACCTGCTGGGGGGCCTCGACCGCCCCGACCGCAACGGCAAGGGCGAGTCCCCCGAGCCGGGTGAGAACACCGTCGTCTTCGAGGACCGCCCGCTCTCCGGCCTCTCCGCCCGCGACCTGGACCGCTACCGCTCGCAGGAGGTCGGGTTTGTCTTCCAGTTCTACCACCTGCTTCCCGAACTCACCGTGCTCGAGAACGTCCTGATCGGGGCGATGATCCGGCACGGCCGGCTGGGGTACATGGCCCGCGCCCAAGGGGCGCAGCGCGAAGCCATCGCCCCGCTGGAAGCCTTCGGTCTCGGCCACCGCCTGCGGCACCGGCCGGCGGAACTTTCCGGCGGCGAGCGTCAGCGGGTCGCCATTGCCCGGGCCCTGGTGAACAAGCCCAAGGTCCTCCTGGCCGACGAGCCGACGGGTAACCTCGACCGCAAGACGGGGGACGCGATCCTCGACGCCCTGGCCGCCCACCGCAAACAGACAGGGCGAACGATGGTCCTGGTCACGCACGACGGCGAGGTCGCCGCGCGGGCGGACCGGGTGGTCCACCTCCGCGACGGCCGGGTGGTGGACGGGGCCGGGTGACCCCGGATGCCCGGCCTGGGGGGAGGGGGGGTG
>CALAFV010000561.1 GCA_937891445.1 uncultured Phycisphaerales bacterium
GGCAGGACGGCAGGACAAAGCAGCAAACCAGCAAAGCACCAAAGCAGCAAAGAAAACCCCCAAACCCACCACCACGAAGTCCTCAGTCCTTCGTCCTCAATCCTCTGTGCCAGCAGGATCCGGGGATTCGCGTAGAGGGGGAGAAGAGGGAGAGGGAAAGGATGCTCATCCCCGGCGTGACGGGGCAGGTCTTCCCATGTCTTCCTCCGTGTTCTCCGTGCTCTCTGTGGTGAATCCTCTTTCTCGTTCTCAAGACCTTCGCGAGCATCGCGTTGAAACCATCGCGCGCGCAGCGGACTTGGTTTTGGGGGCTGGTGGATCCGGCTCAGGGTGTGGGGGTAGGGACGGCGGGGGTGGATGGAGATTCGGCGGCCGGAGTGATGCTGATGGTGGGGCGCGGGGGCGGAGAGATGGCGGCTTCGTGAACGCTCCAGAAGTGGTCGAAACTGTGGCGGATCGACATGGGTTGGATCGCGCGGTGGGCGGCGGCGCCGAGGGCCCGGCGGTGGGCGGGGTTGGTGATCAGGTGCAGGAGGGTTTCGAGCCACGGGGTGATGCTCGTGGCGGGGAGGACGTAGCCGGTCTGGTCGGGGCCGGGCTCGGCGCGGACGACCTCGGCGGGGCCGCCGCGGTCGGTCACCAGGACGGGCAGGCCCGCGGACTGGGCCTCCATGACGACCTGGCCGAGGGTGTCGGTGGTGGAGGGGAAGATGAAGATGTCGCAGGCGGCGTAGATGGCGGAGAGCTCGGGGCCGTGGCGGAAGCCGAGGAACCCGCCGCGGCCGCCGGGCGTGTCGGCGAGTTCGGCCTCCATCCTGGCGCGGTAGGGGCCGTCGCCCACAACGATGAGTTGCGCGGCGCCGGGGGGCAGGCGCTGGGCGAGAGCCTTCCAGATGCGCGTAAGCATCGGGAGGTTCTTCTCGACGCTGACGCGGCCGACGTAGAGGACGCGGGTCGTGTCGGGGCGCGGGTCCACACCGGGGTAGGCGCGCCAGAAGGCGGCGAGGTCGGCGGGGCGGTGGCGGGTGTGGAACGTGTCGGTGCGGATGCCGGGGAGCAGGCGGACGATGCGGCCGCGGGGGATCCCCAGGCGCACGAGGGCGTCGGCGTAGTCGGCCGAGCGGGTGAAGATGGTGCGGAAGGGGCGGTAGAAGCGGCGCATCGCGGCGGTGCAGACCCAGGTGAGCGCGGCGTCGTCGAAGAGGTGATCGACGTAGGCGGGGAAGTCGGTGTGGTACGTGCCCAGCAGCGGCAGGCCGTGGCGCAGGGCGTAGCGCCGGCCGAGGGCGCCGACGGGCCCGGGGGTGGAGACGTGGACGGCGTCGGGGCGGAGTCGCTCGGCCAGATCGAGCAGCGCGCGGCGCGGCGGCCACACGACGTCGAGGTTGGCGTAGCCGGGCATGCGCGTCGCCAGCCGCGGCGGGATGTTGTGGATGGTGGGGTGATCGCCGCGGAGACCCGGCGGGCAGGGGAAGCGGGTGGAAGTGAGGACGTGCAGTTCGCGGCCGGCCGCGAGGGCGGTCTCGGCGACGTTGAGGATGAAGCGCGAGACGCCGTTGACATCGAAGAGGGTGTCGGTGAAGAGGGCGACGCGCATGGGCGTCGATGGTACCGGCCCAGGGGCGGCGAAGTTCGCGCGGGCGCTTCAGGAGGACGCGAGGGCCGGCTCGTCGCGGCGGGGCTGCGTGTCGGCGGGCGCGTTGCGGGGGGCGGGGACGGGCCGGCGGCGGCAGACGGCGATGAGGGAAGCGCCGAACGGGAGGCGTGCGCGGGGGAGGATGTGCTTTTCGACCTCGAAGAGGGCGCGCAGAGCGCCGTTGAGCGGGCCGGGGAGGGGGCGGATGTCCGGGGCAGCGCGGTCGAGGCCGAGAGTCTTCTTGGCCAGGCGGACGGCGGCAAGGGCGGGGAAGAGGGCGCTGTTGTAGTAGGAGAAGACGATGGGCTCCAGAGGCGCGTTCTCGAACAGGGCGCGGAAGGCGCGGGCGGTGTAGCGACGCTTGTGGTGGTGGAACTCGTCGCGCTTGGTCCACAGAAATGGGTGGGCAGGGACGGTGGCGATCAGGAGGCCGCCGGGGCGGAGGGTGTCGGCGACGGCCAGGACGGAGGCGCGGTCGGCCTCGACGTGCTCGAGGACGTCGGAGAGGATCACGGCGTCGCAGGAGGCGGGCTCGAAGGGGAGGTTGTCGGGGAGCGTGCCGGGGAGGATGCTCAGGCCGCGTTCGGCGCCCAGCGCCCGGGCGTCGGCGGAGTCGTCCACGCCGACAGCGTCGTAGCCGTCGGCGGCCAGGTCGGCCAGCAGCGCGCCGGGGCCGCAGCCGACGTCGGCGATGCGTGGGCGCGGGGCCGTGTGCGGCGGCTCAAGGTACCGGCGCAGGAGGTGCAGGATGATGGCCCGCTTCGCGGCGAACCACCAGTACCGGGTCTCGAGGGCGGCCATCTCGCGGTAGAGCGTCGGGTGCATGGGGGAAGGGGTTGGCGGCGGGCGGCGGGCCGTGGAGCGTGCGGGCGGCGGGGAGGTTGGCGGTGTCGGCGACGATGTAGAGAGGACGGGCCTGGGCGCGGGTGAAGAGTTGGCCGAGGTAGTGGGAGAGGATGCCGAGCATGACGAGTTGGACGCCGCCGAGGAAGAAGATGGAGCAGGTGAGGAAGGCGTAGCCGCGGAGCATCTCGACGCCCAGAACGAAGCGCTGGACGACGATGACGGCGGCGAGCAGCAGGCTGATGGTCAGGACGATAAGCCCTAGGTGCATGCTCAGGCGCAAGGGGAGGAGGGAGAAGGAACTGATGGCGACGCCGGCGAGGCGGGCGAGTTTGCGGTAGTTGTACTTGGTGTCGCCGGCGTAGCGGGCATCGCGGTCGTAAGGGACGGCGACCTGCTTGAAGCCGACCCAGGAGACCAGGCCGCGGACGAACCGCGGCGACTCGCGGCACTGGCGCAGGGCCTCGACGACGCGCCGGTCCATGAGGCGGAAGTCGCCGGTGTCGGGGGGGATGGGGGTCTCGGTGAGGCGGGAGAGGATGCGGTAGAACAGGTGGGCGGTGAGGCGCTTGACGGGGGACTCGCCGGCGCGGCGGCGGCGCTGGGCATAGACGACGTCGGCGCCGGCCCGCCAGCGATCCACAAGAGTGGGGATGAGTTCCGGGGGGTCCTGAAGGTCGGCGTCGATGAGGATGACGGCGTCGCCGCGGGCGTAGTCGAGGCCGGCGGTGGAGGCGGCCTCGTGGCCGAAGTTGCGGGAAAAACTCAGGAGGGAGACGGCCGGGTCCTCGGCGGCCAGGGCGCGGACGGCGTCGGCGGTGCCGTCGGTGGAGCCGTCGTCGACGAAGAGCACGTCGTAGGAGTCGGCGCAGCGCTGCGCCGCCGCGGCGAGGCGCTGGTAGAGGGGCGCGATGTTGGCCGCCTCGTTGTACGCAGGGACGACGATCGTCAGGTGCATGGCGCGGGGTCGCGTGTGTGGGCAACCGTGAATGGGTCAGGGGACCCGGGTGGCGCTGGGAGGCCAGAGGAAGCGGAATGGATTTCTGGGGAGAACGCCGGCGGTCTGGGGAACGGCGATGTGGAGCGGATCGCCCTCGGGCTGGTCCGCGACGATGTGGGTGATGATACGGACGTTGCCCTGGGGATCGATCTCGAAGGGGACGACGGCGTCCCAGGGGACCCGGAAGCCCCCTTCGGGGTGGGGGGCGAAGGGGGCGGCCATGGACTCGTGGATGACGACGCCCTCGGCGTCCACGATGTAGAGGGGGAAGAGCGAGGGGAGCGTGCGCCAGGGGAAGTAGAAGTTGCAGTGGACGTCGAGGCGGCGGTAGGTGCGCTTGATGTGCCACATGGTGGCCCAGGGGACGGACCAGACGCCGCTGAAACGCTCGTCGAAGGAGGCCGAGCCGGTGTCGGCGGCGCGGCGGGTGATGCGGACGGGGAGGAAGAGCGTGCCCGGCGCGGGGTTGGGGACCAGGGCGCGGAGTTGGGCGCTCTCGTCGAGGTCCATGAGCCAGCGGGTGCGGGTGGCGCGCTGGACGCCGACGAGGCAGAGCGCCCAGAGGAAGGCGAGAGAGAGCAGGAGCGTGACGCCGGCGGTGCGCGGGAGGGTCGTTGTGCGCGGGCGCTGCTGGAGGGGAGCGGCGAAGGAGTCGGCGGCGAGGGGGAGGAGAATGATGGCGGCGGCCGCGGGGGCGGAGCA
>CALAFV010000562.1 GCA_937891445.1 uncultured Phycisphaerales bacterium
CGCCCGCCGTGTGCCCCGCGGTCAGCCGCTCAAAGCCGCGGTTGAACCACCGGAACACGATGAACGGCTCGCCGTGCCCCGGGCGCAGCAGCAGCCGGCACAGCGCCGGGCTGAGCGTCAGGGCCACCAGCCCCGAGATCGCCACGGAGATCGCGATCGTGATCGCGAACTGGCGGTAGATTTCCCCCGTCAGGCCCCCAAGGAACGCGACCGGCACGAACACGGCCGACAGCACCAGGACGATCGCGATCACCGGCCCGGTGACCTGGCTCATCGCCCTGATGGTCGCCTCGCGCACCGGCAGGCGCTCCTGTGCCATCACGCGCTCGACGTTCTCGACCACGACGATCGCGTCGTCCACGACGATCCCGATCGCCAGCACCAGCCCGAAGAGCGTCAGCGTGTTGATCGAGAACCCCAGCAGCAGCATGCCGGCGAACGTGCCGATGATCGAGACCGGCACCGCCAGCAGGGGGATCAGCGTCGCCCGCCACGACTGGAGGAACACGAACACCACCACCAGGACGAGAACCACCGCCTCCAGCAGCGTGTGCACGACTTCCTCGATCGACACGCGGATGAACGTCGTCGTGTCGAAGGGGATCTGCACCCGCACGCCGGGCGGGAACGCCGCCGAGAGGTCCTTCAGCATGCGGCGGACGCCGTCGATCGTCGCCAGCGCGTTCGCCCCCGTCTGGAGGTTGATCAGCATGATCGCCGTCGGCTGGCCGTTGACGCGGCCGAACAGGTCGTACGCCTGGGAGCCCAGTTCGACCCGCGCCACGTCCGCCAGCCGCACCATCGACCCGTCCGGGTTGGCGCGGATGATGATGTTCTCGTAGTCCTTCGGCTCCGTCAGCCGCCCGCGCGTGATCAGCGGGATCGTCAGTTCGACGTCCTTCCCCAGCGGCCGCTGCGCCACCGTCCCGGCCGGGAACACGGCGTTCTGCTCCCGCACGGCCTGCGCCACGTCGGTCACCGTCAGGCCGCGCAGCGCCAGTTGATCCGGGTTCACCCACAGCCGCATCGCGTAGTCGCGCGTGCCGAAGACCGTCGCGTCGCCCACGCCTGGGACGCGCTTGATCGCGTCCAGCAGGTTGATCGTCGCGTAGTTGCTGAGGAAGACCTCGTCGTGCCGCGGGTCGTCCGACTGGAGGTTCACCACCGCCAGGATGTTCGTGGACGCCTTGGTGACCGTGATCCCCTGGCGGACGACCTCCTGGGGCAGCCGCGGCTGCGCGCGGCTGAGCCGGTTCTGCACCTCAACCGCCGCGATGTCCTGGTCGGTCCCGACCTCGAACGTCGCGACGATGTTCGCCGCGCCGTTGTTGCCGCTCGTGGAACTGAAGTAGATCAGCCCCGGGATGCCGCTGAGTTGCTGCTCGATCGGCGCCGCCACCGACTCCGCCACCGTCTGCGCATCGGCGCCCGGATAGTTCGCGCTGATCTGGATCGTCGGCGGCACGATCTCCGGGTACCGCGCGATCGGCAGCGTCCAGATCGACACCGCACCCACCAGCACGATGAGCAACGAGAGCACCGTCGCGAAGACAGGACGGTCTATGAAGAACTTGGAGAACACGTCTGGCTGGCCCTACTGCGCCGGTTCGCCGGGGGCGGCGGGTACCGGGGATGAGGGTTGGGGAGTGGGGGGCGCCGGCGGCGGGAGGACTTCCGTGACCTGCACGGGCGTCTCCGGGCGCATCCGCGACAGGTGGTCCGCGATGACCCGGTCCCCGGGCTGGAGCCCCTCTTCGATCACCACGGCGTCGCCGGCCCAGTCCCCCGCGACGACCGGCCGGGCCTGCGCCGTCCCGTCTTCCGCGACGACGTAGACCGACGCTCCGCCCGGCGACTGGAGCAGCGCCCGCTGCGGGATCAGGATCGCCGACGGGCGCGAGATGTTCAGCGGCTGCACACGCACGAACTGCCCCGGCAGCAGCCGGCGGTCCGGGTTCGGCACCGCGCCTCGCAGGACCGTCGTCGCGGTTGTTGTCTCGATCTGGGTTCCTATGAAGTTGAGGTAGCCGACGTGCGGGTACGGGGTGCCGTCCGCCAGTTCCACCGCCAGCGCGATCCGCCCGGGGTCGGAGACGACCACCGCGCCCGAGGCGATCAGTCGCCGCCAGCGCAGCAGTTCCTGCTCGCTGATCGAATAGGTCACGTAAATGGGGTCGATCTGCTGAACGACCGCCAGCAGCGCCTCATCGCCCGCCCCCGCCTGCACGTAACTCCCCACGTCGCGCAGCGCCCGCCCGATCACGCCGCGGATGGGCGACACGATCGAGGTGTAACTGAGGTCCAGTTCGGCCTGGTACACCCGCGCCTCTTCCAGGCGCACATCCGAGAGCGCCACCTGCTCCTCGGTCAGTTGCTGGTCCAGTTCCGTCGCGGAGGCCGCGCCCTGCTCCGCCGCCACCTGCAGCCGCTCGACCTGCCGGCGGGCGCGGGCCGCCCGTGCCCGTGCGTTCTCCAGCCGCGCCCGCGCGACTGCCAGTTCCGCTTCGAACGGACGCCGGTCGATCTCGAAGAGCACCTGCCCGGCCTCGACGACCGAGCCTTCCTCGAACTTGCGCGCCTCGAGGAACCCGTTGACGCGGGCCCGGATCTGAACCGTCTGTGATGCTTCCGTCCGCCCGAGGAACCGCGGCGTGAGCGTGACGCTCTGTGGCCGGACCTCGACGATGCTGACCGGCAGGGGACCGGGAGCCGTGTGCCCGGGCGCGCCCGCCGCCCCGCCCGTCCGCTCGCGCCACAGGTAGATCCCTACCCCGAGAAGCGCCAGCAGCAGAATACCGATTCCCAGGCGCGCGACGACGCCCGGCCAACCTCTTCCTCGCTCGCCGTTCTGAGTGGTCGCTGTGCGCTCGTCCACCGGGCCGAGTGTAGCGCGGGCCCCGGGGCCTTCAACGGTTCGCTGCGCGCACCACCCCTGCCTCAGCGTTGTTGCCGTCGCTCACGGCCGAGCGTCGGTCGGGGGGGCGAGCCCGAGAAGGGGATGCCGGCAATCATGGCCGGCCCCCGAGAGACTTGCCAAGGCATCTGTCCAGTCGGGGGATCCCGCCGCGCGTGAGGTCCGACGGGCACACTTTTTCGGTCCTGAACCATGCCCCCCACGCTTGGGCGATCGCGGGTTTTTTCCTCACGTCCGGCGCTGCTTGAGCGTACTGGTGGTGGCGATGTCGCGCGGCCGTTTCCGCGACTCGCCGCACGTGGGCGCGGCGGTGCCGGCCCCCGAGAGACCACCCGCATGCACGACCCACGACCGTCCCCCTCCGGACCGGGGTCGATCGTGTGGCCGCCACGGACGGCCATTCGACCGGCTCAGTCCCCGGGCTCCCCCGGTTCGGGGATCCTGCGCGCCCGGCACGGGCTCCCCACAACAGGGGATGGGGTGTACTTCCTGATCCCGTCCTCTCCCCAAGTCGAGGGGGAAACCACCCTGCGTCACCTCCTGAGCGTGCTCGAACCCCTCGTCTTGCCCGGCGTGAGCATCGCGCTGACCCCGCGGCGGCCGGGGTGTTCGGAGATAGCCGACCAGTTGGCGGGCTTGCTTGCCCGGTCGCGGATCGACGCCCGTGCGTGGATTGCTCCCCACGTCCGGGGGGGGAGTGGGGGCCAGGCCGCGCTCTCGGCGTCCGCCCGAGCCCTTGTTCGGGGGGCCCGGGTCCTTGTCTTGGATGAGGGGGGGACTGACAGCACTGGCAGGCTGCTCGCCTGCCGTTCCTTGCTCTTGGCCGCCGGTGCGGCGGAGGTGCTGCTGCTGGCCCTGGACCGCCCGGCTTAGGAGGCTTTGGGCGCTTCCGGCGCCTTGGGCGAACTCCGCAGGCTGTTGATCAGGTTCTGGAGGCTTTGGGTCGCGCTCTCGGGGAGCGAGTTGTCGGGAGAGGCCAGAAGGGCTTCCAGTTGGTCCAGCAGCATTTCGAACTCGGCTGCCTCCACCGAGTCGTCGAAGGTGGGGGGGCCTTTGGTTGCGTACAGCGCCACCACTCTGTCTACCCAGATCGTGGGGTTGGACCCAAGGTCCTCGCAGTCGCCTCCCAATTCCTTATACATCTGGCACAGGAGACTGAACAGCTCGTTGATCCAGTTCATGACCATGCTCCACGAGTGCTCGGCCCGGCACAAGCCCGTGCACGTCCAGGTCCCCCACGTTAACATGTACGGGTACGTCCTAGCACCCGTGAGGGAAATGTCGGATGGACCGCTGGGTGACCGAGGCCGACGTGCTGGCGGCGGTGGCGCGCGGGCGCGCGGGTGAACGCGACGAGCGAGGCGATTCCCCCGCGAGGGCTGCGCTGGCGCGGTTCATCCTCGAGAACGAGGCGAAGGTGCGCGCCATCGCCCGGCGAAAGCTTCCGAGCAACCAGGGGGTGTTCGACAGCGAGGATGTCGTTTCGTCGGTCTTGAGGCGGCTGGACACCATGGCCCAGTCGGGGGTCTTTGCGCCGCGGTCGGCCGAGGAACTGTGGGGCCTGATCAAGGCGATCGCCTGCCGCACCGCCGTTGATCGACGCCGTCTCATCGAACGTGCGCGGAACTTCCTCACGGAAGACGGCCCTTATGCGTACGAACTGTTGAAGCGGCTCAATGCCTGCCCCACAGACGACGGCGCCCTCATGTTGGTGTTGCGGATCATGATGAGCATCAAGAACCAGACGGACCGGCAGTTGTTCGCGCTGCTGCACCGCGGCGCATCGCACCGTGCGATCGCGGCGGCGCTGAACCTGCCGTCGGAGGAGGCTTCACGCCAGCGCTGGTGTGCGCTCCGCCGCGACCTGGCGCAGCGCTTTGCCGAGGGTGTCTTCGATGGCTGATCCCAATGCTCTGGCGAGCGTTCTCGTCGATCATGCGATCGCCGAGTTGGCCGTGCCCGTCGCCTGCCCGTGCGACTTCGGCCCCGGCGGGCGGTACCGGCTCGAGGAACTCATCGGCATCGGGCGGTCGTCGCACGTGTACCGCGCGACCGATCGCCACCTCTCCGGAGGCGGCTTCGAGTCCACCGTCGCAGTGAAGATCTCCACGCGGGGCGATGGGCTGCGGCGCGACGCCCTCTCTGCGAGGCGCGTCGCCCATCCCAACGTCCTGTCCGTGCTGGACCAGGGGATCGACGAGTACGGACAGGCGTACGTCGTCGCCGAGTATCTCGGCCGAGGCGACCTGTCGTCGGTCCCCGTGCCGCTTCCCGCGCGCGAAGCCGCCGAGATGATCATCAAGCTCGCCCGGGCGGTGCACGCGATGCACTCCGCCGGTGTCGTGCACTGCGACCTGAAGCCCTCCAACATTCTCATGACCGACACCGGCGAGCCCAAACTCGCCGACTTCGACCTGGCCTGCTGGGAACTCGGCGGGGAGAGCGAACGTCGGGGCAACCTCGCCTTCATGTCCCCGGAACAGTTCCACGGGGAGGAGCATGCCCTGACGCCCCCGACGGATATCTACGCCCTCGGCGGGCTGTTGTATTACCTGCTGACCGGGCGGCTTCCCCACGGGGCCACGCCCGACGAGGTCGCTGCCTGTCACGCCTCGGAACGCCCCCCGGCGCCCCCGGGCGCGGGCCGCGACCTGGACGCGATCACGCTTCGCGCGATGGCGCGGCGCCGCGAAGACCGGTACCACTCCGCGGCTGAACTTGCGGACGATCTCCAGCGCTGGTTGGACAACCGGCCGCTGTACTGGACCGAGCCCAGCCTGGTGCGGCGGCTGTGCCTCTGGGTGCGCCGCCGGCCTGTCGCGGCCAGCCTTGTCGCGGCGTCCGTGATCGCCGTGGTGTCCGCCGGTTCCGCGCTGGGTTTGCATCTGCAACGCGAGGCACGCACACAGCGCGAGGCGAACAGGCGTGCCTCGGAGATGGTCGAACAGATCAAGGAACGACTCAAGTTTCATATCCGCCTTTATGCGAGCCAACTGAGGTGGGATAACCCGCGCAACCTGGAGCAGGAGATCCTGCCGAAGTTGGTCTGGCTCAGTTACATCTCCGATTTCCCGGTGCTGCGCGAGGACGGGTTGCCGCCCGCGCTCCCGGAGCGAGTGCAACTGCTGGGGACGCTCGTGGAGACGCTCGACGCCTGCGGGCGTGGCGCGCACCTCAGTTCGCTCCTGGCTCGCTACGCCCTCGCTTATACCCTGATCGACTTGGGCGAGAGCGAGGATCCCCTGCGCTATCTGGCGCAGATCCGGGAGCGGTGGGGGGATGTCGTCCCGGCCGACGACCAGATCTGGGAAGGGGTCGGAGTTCTCGAGGAGTGCGCCAGGGCGAATGCGGTCGTGAAGCCGGAGGAGCAGGCCGCGGTGGTGGCCCGCCTGGCCGACCTCGAGCGGCGTCTGGTTCGGGACAACAGCCTGAATGAACTCATCTGGTTGACGACTCGGACGCGGGAGCGGCTCGCCGGTACGCGGCCCCGGCCGTCTTCCTGAAGAATTTCCTCACGCCGGGCACCCCACCGTCGTACTCAACAACGGACCAGAAGAGGTACTGCAACGTACCGGCGGCCGTGCGGCCGTTTGATCTCGGTCCGGGGTGATCCGATGCAAACCGCACTCCGCTCTCCAGCAGCGGGCGATTCGGCCGGTCGCTCATTGGTGATGCCGCGCCCCTTCGCCCCTTTCCCCGTCGCCGCTCCGCGCACGCCCACGACGCTCCACGAGCGGATGAGGATGGTTGTCGGGGGCCGCTCGTTCGCCGCCGTTTCGCGTGCCACCGGCTTCAACGACGAAACCGTCCGCCGCTACCTGAGCGGCGGGCGTGTGTCGGTGGACTTCATCATCGCGCTGGCCGAACGCTACGGCGTCTCCGCCGACTGGCTCCTGCTGGGCCGCGGGCATCCGGACGGCCGCCGGTTCTGAACCGGGCAGGGCTGCGTGCACTCGGGCAATCGCCCGCGGGGACTCGAGCCCGCGGGCGATCGGATTAACTTGTCCGATATGCAGGCCTCTCTGCAAACTGGTTCGGATCGAAAATAATCTAGTTCGAGTGCGGTCTAGTTGCCTCGCTGGTGTGCGATCGTGCGGGCGGGGAGTGCGGCACAAACGCTGTTTTCGCGGGGCGAACGGTTGCCTTGTGCGCCGTCGAGGGCACACTTCAGGCACCCTGAGCCCATGCCCATGAAACTCCGAACATTGCAGTTGGTGAGCCCGGGTACGGGTTTCACCCGGTTTGTTCGTCCGCACCGTATCGCGAGCGCCGATCTGCAACCCGTCCTCCCCCACCCCGTATAGACTTGCCGCCTATCCACAGGAGGTTGGATGGGCGCGAGTTCTCCCGCGCCTTCGCCCAAGCATGCGAGTGGCGCCACGTGCGATCCCGACTCGTGGGTGTGCCGGCAGCCCTGACGCCCGAGAAAACGGGCGCCGTCCGGTGAGTCCCCGCCGCGGTCGTCGTCGCGATCCATGAGGCCGCTTGGCGGTTCGTCCCGACCTATCCCATCCCCGTCGCCGAAGTCGCCACGGGCGCCCTTTGGGGCCTTCTCATCCTCTCAGCATAAGGGGCTTCCCATGCCGACTGTCTACGTTGAATACGGCTTTGCCGCGTCTCCGGCCATCTCTCAGGGCCTCCACAAGGCGGCCCCCGTTGCCTCGGAAAAGCTTGCCG
>CALAFV010000563.1 GCA_937891445.1 uncultured Phycisphaerales bacterium
GGCGTCCGGCGATATGGAGCCGGCGGTGTCGCCGGGCCAGGCGGCGATGTACGGCTTGGTCGAGATGATCGGGCGGCCCTTGGCGTCCGCCCAGTCGGCCAGGAGTTTGTGGCCGGAGGTCGCGAAGACGGGCTTGCCGGCGGCGTCGAGGGTGTCGGAGGCGATCCGCACGTAACGGCCGGCGCCGGCGGTGGCGGCACGCGCGAAATCGGGGTGGCCGCCGGACATCCATGA
This sequence comes from uncultured Phycisphaerales bacterium, assembly GCA_937891445.1. Lineage (GTDB taxonomy): Bacteria > Planctomycetota > Phycisphaerae > Phycisphaerales > UBA1924 > CALAFV01. The sequence continues at coordinate 235 of CALAFV010000563.1, forward strand.
TGGGTTGAAGTCGCGGACGACCGAGCCGATCGGGATGAGCACGCGCTCGCGGTAGGACGCGAAGTTGTCCTTCCCCCGGCCGCGGTGGCGCCGCGCGGGCCGGGCATCCGCCACCACACGGCCGCGGCGCACGCCAGCGCCGTCAGGAGGAGCGCGGTCCGACCGGTACGGCTTGTCTTCAGCGAAATGGGCATGGCGTTCTTCCGGGGGGAGGCCGGCCGATCCGGCGCGGCCATCGCACACGATGCAGACTGTCGGCGCCGGGTGCGACACGGAATCAGGAGCGTCGAGTCCTCGGAGCGTTCGCGGGCCTGCCCGTGGCGCTGGGGCAATCGGGGCAATTTGCGGCAAATGGATATCGGCCCCGGGCCCGCTTTGGGCGTGGAGCGGGGGCGGTCGCGATGGGGGCGTCCGGCGGCGCGGCCCGTGCAGGCTGGGGGTTCCGGGCCGGCGCAACCCGGGCGTTCGGCACGGAGTCCCCCGGTCGCCGGATGCGTGCACACCGAGTGCTTGCGTGCGGACGAAGTGCAACATCCTCAATCGTGCGTGGAACAGAACCGAGATTTGGAGGTGCCGCCCCACGGCGCTCGGCGTTCGAGCCCCGCGTGCGCCGGCTTGAGGAGTTCCGTCAATGCTCACTTCACTTGTGGTCTCGGTCGCCGTCGCGGGCGCCGCCCTGGCCGGCGATCAGCCCGTGCCGTCGGGCATGGTCGTGCTTGATAGTTCGGCCAACGGCGCTCTGTCGATGGTCGGCAACTCGACGGTCCAGATCCCCGCACGGGCCGTGTACGTCAACTCGTCCTCGACGAAGGCCGTGTCCACGACCGGGAGCGCCGTGCTGGATGCGCCGTACCTCTATGTCGTGGGCGGGGCGTCGTTCAACGGCTCGTCGAAGTGCACGGGCCAGGTGATCAACTCCGTCGCGCCGTACGTGGACCCGTACGCGGGGCGGCAGTTCCCGGACACGTCCGGTATGGCCGACCTGGGCGGCCGGCACATCACGACCAGCGTGACGCTCCAGCCGGGGTATTACTCCGGCGGGATCCGGATCTCCGGGAACGCGGCGGTGACGCTGCAGCCGGGGCTCTACGTCGTCGGGGGTGATGGGCTGCGCCTTTCGTCGGGGTCGATCTCGGGCGAGGGCGTGTGCATCGCGATCTACAGCGGGTCGCTGGACATCGCGGGGTCGTCGGGCGTGACGCTCACGCCGCCGGCGGACGGGCCGTTCGCCGGGATCACGATCGCGCAGCCGTCGTTCAACACGGAGGAGATGAAACTGGCGGGGGGCTCGGAGGTGGATATCTCCGGCGCGATCTACGCCCCGCGCGCCATGCTGACGATGGTGGGCAACAGCACCGTGGAGGGGACGGGGCCGCAGATGGGCGACGTCGTCGTGGCGGGCCGCGTCACGATGAAGGGGACGAGCATCATCCGCATCGGCGAGCCTGGCGCTCCGCCGCTGAAACTCCCGACCGCTGCGACGTACGACTGAGTTGCGCGGGCCGCTGACGCCGCGCAGCGGTGACCTCCGAAGACCAACGGCAACCCGGCCCCGCGCCGGGTTGCCTGCTTTTTGCGGCACGGCGGCTCAGAACCACGCGGCGACCTGGAGCGCCACGGGGACCAGGAAGGCCAGGAGGAGGACCAGGCCGATCCACTTCATGTGCCGCCGCATCCGTTGCATGGCGCTTCCTTGAGAGACGTGGGTTGCGTTACACGCCCAGGGCGTCCGCGATTGTGCCGGGGGCCTTGAGGCCGTGGCCGGTGATCGCGACGACGACGGGTTCCGGGGCGATGTCGTGGCCGAGTTGTGCGGCCGCGGCCAGAGCGGTGGCGGAGGTTGGTTCGATGAACAGGCCGGCGCGGGTGGCGGCGCCGAGGGCCGCGGTGATCTGCTGCTCGGAGACGGTGACGATCGTGCCGCCGCTGGCGCGGACGGCCTCGAGGCACTGGGCGCTGCGTATCGGCTGGGCGATGGCGATGCCTTCGGCGATGGTCGGTGTGGGAGCGGGGGTTTCTCCCGCTTCGGTTCGCCACGCCCGCGCTAGAGGAGCGCAGGCTTCGGTCTGCACGGCGATCAGGCGCGGGATGCGGTCGATGACGCCGGCGTCGAGGAGGTCGCGGAAGCCGATCCACGCGCCGATGAGCAGGGTGCCGTTGCCGGTGGGGATGATGACCGAGCCCGGCGGCTTCCAGCCGAGTTGCTCGCAGACTTCGTAGGCGAAGGTCTTGGTGCCGTGGAAGAAGAAGGGATTCCAGCAGTGGCTCGCGTAGTAGATCTCGCGGGCGGCGTCCCAGGCGGCGCGGGCGGTGTCTTCTCGCGTGCCGGGGACGCGGACGAGGTTGGCGCCGGTGGCGCGGACCTGCACGAGTTTGCCGGGGGAGGCGGACTGGGGGACGTAGATGTCGCAGGGGATGCCGGCGCGGGCGCAGTACAACGCGATCGAAGCGCCGGCGTTGCCGCTGGAGTCCTCGACGATGCGGGGGAGGCGGAGGCGCTTGCAGTGCGAGATGAGCACGGCCGAGCCACGGTCCTTGTAGGAGCCGCTGGCGTGGAGGGAGTCGAGTTTGAGCAGGAGGCTGCGCTCGCCGTCGCGGGCCGTCGGGAGCGTGTGCGGCAGCAGGGGCGTGATGGGCTCGCCGAGGGAGACGATGTCGGCGTCGTCGGGGACCGGCAGGGCCTCGCGGTAGCGCCAGAGCGTCGGTGGGCGGCGGCGGATCTCGTCGATGGGGAACGCGGCGGGCCAGTGGAGGTCGAGCAGGCCGCCGGTGGCGGGGGAGCGCCAGATGGGCGCGTCGAGCGGGTAGCGCTCGCCGCTGTCGCGGCAGATCAGGAATCCGTGGTCGGCGGTCGTGCTCACGCGACGGCCTCCAGTCGCTTGTAGAAAAACCGTGTGTCGCACTCGCGGCCGTCGGGCATGAGGGCGAAGCCGGGGACGATGCCGACGGGGGTCCAGCCGCAGCGGAGGTAGAGGCGCTCGGCGGGCGTGCCGGGGACGGTGTCGAGCACCAGGAGCGTGCGGTGGGCGCGGAGGGCCGCGGCTTCGGCGGCGCGGAGCAGGCGCTCGCCCAGACCCTGGCGACGGGCGGAGCGGCGGACGAGCATCTTGGCGATGTCGGCGCGGTGGGGCTGGTTGTCGTAGGAGGCGAAGATGACCTGGACCGTGCCGAGGACCTCGCGGGAGCCGTCGGGCGCCGGCTGTTCGGCGATGAGGACGATGCGCTCGCCGGCCTCGGCGCTGTCGGCGACGTGGGTCCAGAAGGCCTCGGCGCGCTTGCGCGCCAGGGGCAGCATGAAGCCGACCGATGATCCGCCCTCGACGCAGTCGATCAGCACATCGGCCAGGCCGGCGATGCGGCCGCGCACTTCCGGCGGCGCGAGTTCGCGGATCACGGCGCTGGTGCCCACGCGGGTGTTCTCCCGGTCCGTCCTCCCCCTCGCATCTACGGCCACCCATTGTTCGCGGATCGCACGCGGTCCGACGGTCGGCCGCACTGCGGCCTCGGAGGTTTCGTTGTCGGGTGTCCGTAACGCCGTGTGGCCGCCCTGCCCGGCCTCGAGCCGGCCCTATGGCGTGAGCGGGAGGTTCGGGTCCACGACGATGCGCAGCGACCCGACCTTGTGCTCCCCTTCGGGCAGGTCGCTCTGCACGAGGTAGACCGTGCCCCTGCCGGTGATGCGGGCGAGATCGGCTTGCGTGATGCGGCCGGCCAGCGCGATCCGCGAGTTGTCCAGTTCGATCCGGGCATTGGGGCCCAGGGCGCCGCGGACCACCATCCACGCGAAGGAGTCGGCGTCGATCCGCCCGCGCACGTCGCCGGTGACCAGCAGGTTGAAGTACGACTGCGCGTGCAGCGAGCCGGTGAGGTCGCCCTCGACGTAGACGGTGGCGTAACTGCCCAGCAGCCACTTGCCGCCGAGGTCGCCGCACGACACGACGGTGGAGTACCCGTCGAGCGTCGCCTCGGCTTGCGGGCCGGCCCCCTCCAGGAGGACGAGGGAGACGGAGTTCCCGGTGTGGACCGACATCGTCATCGGCGTCGTTGTCGCGATCGCGCCGCGGATCGCGCCCGGGTCGCTGTCTCCCGGGATGCGCCGGTAGTTGGCGGGCTTGCGGTCGACGAACCCGAGCACGTTCGGCCACGCGGTCTTTGGGGCGGACTCGATTCGGGCTGGGTCGTAGGCGATGGCTCCGGCGCGCTCGAAGACGGCGTCGAACCCGAAGTCGTGGCCGAGCAGCGCCATGCGGCAGCGCTCCAGGGCGTCGGCGAGCGGGTCGGGCTGGGTCGCGGCCGCGGGGGCGGCGGTACGCATCGCTTCGGGGATGTCTCCTTCGCGCGTGCTGGGGAACATGATGTCCGTGTGTACGACCGCGTCGAAGACCTCGGGCCAGACGGCGGCCATGGGGAGGTACCCCAGCGGCCGCGCGGTGAGGCGGTCGAGGAGCCACTGGCCGCCGTCGATCCGCGGGGCCCGGCGCAGGTCGAGGAACGCCAGCGACAAGCCGGCCTGATGGAAGAGGTGCTCGAGGCTCCCGTCCGGCGCCGGCGGGAGATCGAAGGCGTTGCGGAACGGGTTGCCGGCCTTGCCGGAGTGGGCGGTGAACATGACGGCGTAGTAGTCGTCCTTGAGGGCCTCGCGAGCACGGTGGCCCAGCGTCACGGTCCCCTCGTAACTGAGCCCGGCGCGGGCCGGCGTGATCGTCGGCCCGTTCCGCATGAGGTGGAAACTCGCGGCCCAGAGGATGATCTTCCGCCCGCGGTAGTACTCGTCGGCGAGCCAGGCGACGTTGTCGCCCATGCGGATGTCGCGCGTGTTCGTGTCCGCCGGGGTGTTTGTGCGCGTCTGGCGCAGCGACTCGTCGAAGACCAGCAGGTTGCCCAGAGCCCGGGCGGCGAAGGCGGTTTCGCGCGGGCCGTGGGCGGCATGGAACGGGGCGGGGTCGGCGGCGATCGCGTCGATCAGCGCCCGCACATCCGCCCGCGCCTTGGCGACGTGCTCGTCGGCCGGACCGGGCTCGCCGGTCGCCGCGTCGGCGCACAGGGCCGCGACGGCCTCGACCGCCGCGGCGTGCTTCTCCGCCGCTCCGGCGACGGCGCCCACGAACGCCGCGATGTACGCCGGGAACTGCTCCGTGCCCGCCTGCGATGAGAACTGGCAGTCGAACCCCGCCATCTCGAGCGGGCGCAGCGTGCCGTGGGTGGAGCGGGCGTAGTCGAGCACGGGCGTGATGTGCCCGCTGGCCCCGAAAATGGGGAAGATGCCGTGCTCCCAGGCGGACGACCCCGGCTCGCCCGCCCGCAGGGCCGCCTCCATGAGGCGGCAGTCGAACATCCCCGATTCCCACGCCAGGACGTCGAAGCCCATCTCCTGGTGGAGGAACCGAATGAGCCGGTGCTTGGCGACGAAGCAGGCGCCGTCGCCGTGCGACTGCTCCCCGAGCGCCACCACGCGGGCGTCGCCGATCGCTTCCTTGAGCGCCTGAAGGTCGGAGAAGTCCTCGTCCTCGGGGTCGATGGTGCGGATCTGGACCGCGTGGCGCGCAAGCCACGCGGCGTGCGCGGCCGATGGCTCCGGCGCGTCCGCGGCGTCCTGTGCGGCCGCCGGCGCGGTCGTGATCCCGGCGATGAGCATCGCCGCGGCGATGGCCCGCCACCGCATCGTCCGGATCGGCATGGGCGTTCTCCTGCTGCCCCCAAGGTTGCGCGGCCCCGTACGGCTCGCGCCGCACACCCGGTGGTACCATTTGGCGCTGCGGCCGGGTACGGCGAGTCTACATGGCGGCCGCGTCTGGCCGAACCGGGGAGCGGGGAACGGAGCATCGTGAGCGTGTCCGCAGGTCCACCCGTTCAGGGGGCGCTCGCCTCCCGCATCAAGACGCCGTACCGGTTGTGGGCGACCGCGGCCGGGATGATCGTTCTCGGCCTGGTCTTCGCATGGCTCGCAGCGAGCAGTTACGCCGCGGGAGGGGCGAGCAGCGGGACAGTCAAAGCGACCCTTGCGGCCGGAGCGATGCTCCTGCAGGGGCTGATCTTCGGCTGGATCGCGCTGATGAAGCAGCGCGATGTCTTCCGACTTCATTCGGGGCGGTGCCTGTTCTGCGGCATCGTGCTGGGCCCGCAGGAGCGGGGATGGTGCTCGGCGTGCGTTCCGCCCGGGTCCGCCGTGCTGCCGTTTGATGCGACGGACGAGGAGATCCGCGCTCATGCGCTGACGCTGCCGCGCCCCCAGCGCCGCGACGTGCTGAGGTGGCTCGGCTCGGAGATGGCCGTGCGCCGCACCGACCTCACCCTCCAGTACAAGGACTTCTTTGCGCTCGAGCCCGACACGAGCACGCCGGGGGTGGTGCGCTTCGCGGACGCGCCGCGCATCCCCGGGTGGCGCGTGGCTCTGTTCGTGGGCGGGCTCGTCGCGGCGGGCCTGGCGGCGGGCGTGGGCCTCGCGGCCGCGATGGCCTTCACGCGGCCGTTCTGGCGCGACACGGGGGCGCTGATCGGCGGGGCCATGATGGCGATGCTCTTTCTGCTGCCGGTTCCGTGGGTGCTGTGGCGGGCACGGCGCACCAGCAGGGTCCGGCGCACGGTCACCATCCGCACGGATGCGGGCCAGGTCGAGGACACGCTGACCAGCGGCAAGCGCGTGAGCCGCCTCACCGGCCCGCTGGAAGACCTCTACCTCGCCGTTCCGGCCGTGGCGCCGGGCGAGGGGCCGCAATCGGTCGCCGTGGTGCTCGGCACGCCGCGCGGCATGTTCATGCTGGCGCGGCAAACCGGCGAGGAGGCCATCGACGCCTACCTCGCGAGGCTGCCCACGTGGCTGCCGGCGCTGGAGCGCCCCGACCCGGCGGGCTTGCGGTTCACCCGCGCGTAGGTCCGCGGGGGGCGCGCGGTCTTCCGCCTCGCGCCGGCTCCGGGCTCAGGTCGGCGCGCGAGATGAGCAGTCCTCCTCCCCCGGGATCGGCGGCGGGACGAGCGGCCAGCGGCTCCCGCACTCCGGGCACCGCGCCGGTCCGCGCCACCCCTCCTCGGGCTCGCTCCACGGCGGCTCGGGCCCGCTGGGCAGGGGGTACGCGCAATCCGGGCATGCGTGGCGTTCCAGCGCATCGAGGAGCCGACGCCGCAACGCTGTCGAGCGGCGCCGATCCCAGGTGAAGTACGCGATGAGCACCGCACCCCCAACCGCGTTCGAAACGGTGTTGACTCCGTGCACCAGCAGCACGGTCCAGACGAGCACCATCGGCAGGCCGGAGAGCAGCGGCTCCGCGGGGTCCACGCAGTGGCGGCTGCGGTCGAACCGCCGGTTGGGCCAGGTGGCGATCTCCCGCGCCCAGTACTTCCGCCTCGCGGCGATCGTCGCG
>CALAFV010000564.1 GCA_937891445.1 uncultured Phycisphaerales bacterium
TCGGTCGTGCTATACGGCAGGTTCCCTACGTAGATGTTCACGCTGCTCAACCTCGCCCGAGTCCCGCATCACATCCAACCGTCATCCCTCGGGCGAGAACGCGCGTCGGACACCAGGCACGCCGGTACAACACCCCCGCGGGCACGAGGGGGGCGGCCGGAGTTGGTCCCAATATACCGCGAGCCGGCCGCCGATGCACGCCCCGACATCACTTTTGCGCCGCCCTCACCTCCCCCCAACACCGGGGGGAATCCCCAGTTACTTCTCACCACGGCTCGCGTTGATCACGAAGTCGTACCCCGCCCCATCCGGCCGCAGTGCGCTGAACTTCCCCTGCGGGTGCGCTGCGCCGCCATCGTCCTGACCATCACGGCCAAGGCTGTACACGATGTACCCCCATTTGGTGGAGTCCTCCTCCGGAGACAGCCGGCGATACCCGTACGACCGCCCGCTGACCGGATCCACAGGCAGCGCCTGCAAATATGACGGCACCAACTCCTCCAGCCGCTCTGGGAATTTCCCGTGGTCGTACTGGTACAACCGCAAGGCCAGCAGCAGCCGCGTTCCATTCAGCTCCATCCGCCACTGGTCATCCGAAGCCACCGATCTGCCCAGCGCCGGCAGGAGCATCCTCAGCAACATGTGGCCCCGCGGCAGCGCCTCAACCTCAGCGTCGAAGTCGAACCCCATCGCATCGCGTTCGGCCCGCGACCCCTCCGCGTACGCGTGCATCTCGTCGAATATCTCGTTGACTTTCGCGACCACGGTCGCCTTGCTCGGGAAGAAGATCCCCGCCACGTTGACGATCGGGTGTCCCGTGATCCCGTGCGCCGGCCCCTCCCCATTGACTTCCTGCTTGAACCTGGCCAGTTCCGTCAGGAGCAGCCTCCCGCTCCCGCGGCCGTCGTCCGAGTGCGTCCACTGCACCGTGTCCAGCACCATCAACCGCTCCGCCTCCAGGTGCATCGTGATGGGCGGCAGTCCGTCCAGTTGCCGTTCCATCGCCGCGAGCGCGGCGCGGCAGGCATCCGGCGTCAGCGGTTCGTCCGCCATCTCGTACCGAAGTTCGTGGAGCGCCAGCGAGATGATGGCGATCCCGACCAGCCGCTCGATGAGCAGCGGCTGCGAGGCCAATACCCGCCCCAGCGCCAGCAGGTGCTCGAAGGCCTCGATCTGCTCTGTCTCATCCCCCGCCCCGTGCGCCACGTACATCCGCGCCGCGCACAGCCGCGCCAGATTCCGCGCCCGACCAGCCTCCGGCACCATCACCCAGACGAGCCGCCCCTCAGGTTTCGGCCGCAATGCCCGCGGCCGCGACGCCAGTTCGGACAGTTTGTCGTGCACCCCCTCACGGCGGATCAGTTCCATCACCCGCAGCGTCGGTTCTACAACCAGGTCCGGCGCTCGTGCTTCCCGCACCGCCGAGTAGTCGAACGGAAAGCCCCAGTCGCTCGGCCAGTCGTCCGGCTTGGCGTCCTTCCCCCCTATCGCTGCCGTGAACTGCTCCTCCGCCCGCGTGGCCAGTTCGATCGCTTGCAGCAACGAGTCCCACGCATTGGGGTCCCCCTCCTTCCCGGGCTGGTGCGACGCCGCCAGGTCGTACATCTGCTGGTTGAAGTCCACGGCCCGCCCCGGCTTCGCGGTCACGGCCCTGTACATCCCCCACACCAGCCACAACACCGACACCGCCACCACCGCCAGCACGACGTTGCGCGGCCGATACCACCTCTTCCCTTGCGTCGCCACGGCAACACTCCGCTTTTCCTCCCCTCGTAAACAGAGTACCAGAACACCCGCCTTCCGGTTCCTCCTTACCACCCCCAGACTCTCCCTGGCTTGGGCCCACCCCGTCAGCGCTCCGCCCGGGTACCCTGACCGGGTGGATCTTCAGAAGACATTCCTCGACCTCGGGATTGCACTGGCCCTCGGCCTGTTGGTCGGCCTCCAGCGCGAGCGCTCCGACGCCGCACTGGCCGGCATCCGCACCTTCGCGCTGATCACCGTCTTCGGCGCCTTGGCCGCCCTCCTCGCGGAGCACACGGGCGGGTGGATCCTCGCCGCCGGCGTCCTCGCCGTCTCCGCGGCGACCATCATCGGCAACGTCACCGCGGTGAAGGCCGGCGAGGCCCGCGCCGGGATCACCACCGAGATCGCCGCGCTGCTCATGTTCGGCGTGGGAGCGCTGGTCGTGATCGGACCACGCGAGGTGGCGGTTGTTCTCGGCGGCGCCGCGGCGGTCCTCCTCCAGGCCAAGACGACGCTGCACAGGCTGGTCGCTCGACTGGGCGACAAGGACCTGCACGCGATCATGCAGTTCGTCCTCATCAGCCTTGTCATCCTCCCGGTCGTCCCCGATCGCACCTTCGGGCCCTACGGCGTTCTCAACCCGCGCGACATCTGGCTCATGGTCGTCCTCGTCGTCGGCATGAGCCTCGGCGGGTACATCGCGTACAAGTTCACCGGCCGCGCCGTCGGCTCGGCCTTGGCCGGGCTGCTGGGGGGCCTGATCTCCAGCACAGCCGCCACCGTCAGCGCGGCGCGCGGCGCCGCGGCCGCCCCGGGCTCGGCGGGGGC
>CALAFV010000565.1 GCA_937891445.1 uncultured Phycisphaerales bacterium
CAGCGCGTTGCCCTCGAAGGTCGGCTGGTCCTCAACCGGCTCCTCGAAGGAGCACGAGCCGTAGGAGAGAGCCAGATCCCGCCGGGCCTGTTCAACCTGCCAGGGGGCCAGTTCGTGATTCTGCCAGCGCACGGACTCGGCCGTGAAGGTGAACGCTCCGGCGTCGCGCTCCTCGAGCAGCCGCGTCGCTCCCTCGGCGTCGATCTTCCGATGGTGGATGAAAGCCGCGGCCAGGAAGACGTTGAGGAACCCGTGCATCACGCCGCGGGGGCTGTCCGGCTCGTACGTCAGTCTGTACTCGGCCCGGATCGGGTGATGCAGCCCAGCAGTCGCTTTGAACGGGACCTCCGCGGCGTGGCACGCGGCGATGAACTCCGCAACAGCCCGCGGGGGCGGGAAGGCGTCCGGCGTGACGCCGCCGGTGCGGATTTTCGCCCCGGCCTCGCCGCCGGCCAGCGCGGCGAGCCAGCCGCGGATATCGGATGTCGCCGGCAGTTCGAAGAACGGGTAGATCTCGTCGGGGATGGCATCGAGGGCGCCCTCGATCGCGGCGGGCGAGGCGGGCTTGAGTTCGACGGCGTCGATCAGGGCAAGGCCCCGCTCGGGGCGTTCGTGCTCGTGGTTGAACGCGAAGATGGCGTCGAGGTTCTCCTCGAGGTCGCCGTCGATCAGGGCGCTCAGGCGCCAGCCGGGGTAGGCGTCGTCCGGTGGTATTCGCGACGCACCGTGGTGCGGGAGGGCCTCGTCCGTGTCATCGGGGGCGGAGACTTCGACCACGTCATCGACGCCCGGCAGCAGTCGCTGGGCCGCGGCGCGGAACTCTTCAAGCCGCGACACAGGGCAGATGAACCGCCCGAGCATCCAGCGGTGCGGGCCCTTGATGTACCGGGCGTAGTTCTCAACCGCGGCGGCCATAGGAAGTTTGGCCGGCGGGAAGAGCCCCGCGTAATCGATCAGCCCAGTGAGCAGGGCGCGGAGCGGCGGCGGTGCGGACGCATCGGTCGCGGCGGCTGGCGTGTGCGGCGAGGACGCGGGGCTTGGTGCTCGGCTCATGGCATGCTCCCGGGCATTTGCGGAACGATACCCCGCACGCACCGCGGCCAACCGGCCGTGCGGCCAAACGCAGAGAAGGCCCGTGTTCGGGCTTCGAACCTGGATCGCGGGATCACTTCGCCAGTTTCGCCACCAGACGCCAGACCGTGTGCGGGTCGGTGTGACGGGCCGTGGCCGCGTTGAAACGCTCCACGAGGCGGTCGAACGTCGGCGTGTAGGGAAGTTGGTCACGCTGCCCGAGGGTGCCCACGGCCTCCTCGACCATGCGCCGCAGCATCCCTTCCTCCTCCGGCGTGATCCGCGGCGGCGTGCTCGCCGCGCGGCCGGTGCGGGGCAGTTTGCCGGCCTTGCGAAGGTTGTGCAGGCGGTGGAACACATCGCGCCGTGAGAGGCCGCGGGCTTCGGCCTCGGCCGCCGCGAAGAGCCGCTCGAAGTCCTCTGTATACGGCAGGTCATCGAGCGTGCGTCCCACGGCGGCGTACGCCGCGGCCAGCGCTTCCGCCTCGTCGGTGCGCGACACCGGCGCCCCGAAGAGCGAGCCCACGGGCGGATCAGCCGCGGGGGCGGGAGGCGGCGCCGATTCTTTTGTCTGTGTGGGCCGGCGCCGCTCAGCGCAGGCCGCAAAGTACGCGCGGTACCCCGACGGGCCCGCGTTGCCGGAAGACCGGTAGCGTTTGACGACGTTCGCCGCGCCGAGCCATTCGTGTACGTCACGCCCGGCGCGAACGCCGCTGACGCCCGCCGCGGCGATCGTGCCGTTGATTTCCTCGAGCGTGAGTTGCGACAGCGCATGCCGGCCGGACTCGTCGCACCGCCGCACCAGGGCGCCGACGATCTGGTGCGCGGTGCGGAAGGGGATCCCCTTGTTGACCAGGTACTCGGCCAGGCTCGTCGCGTCGAGGTAGCCTCGCTCAAGTCGCCCGCCGCCGGCGATCTCGCTTTCGCGGAACGTTGCGCTGGCGACAATTCCGGCGGTGATGTCGAGGCAGTCGGCGAGTGTGTCGTGCGCGGCGAAGGCGTGCCGCTTGTCCTCCTGCAGATCGCGGTTGTACGCGATCGGCAGGCCCTTGCAGATTGTCATCATCGCCGCGAAGTGGCCGTAGACGGTGCCGCACCGGCCCCGGATCAGTTCCAGCATGTCCGGGTTGCGCTTCTGCGGCATCATCGAGGAGCCGGTGGTGTACGCGGCGCCGAGCGTCAGGAACGAGAACTCCGTCGAGCAATAGAGGATCCACTGCTCCGCGAGGCGCGACAGGTGCATCGCGCAGCGCGAGCAGGCGTACAGGAAGTCCAGAGCCTCGTCGCGCGAGGCCGTGGCGTCGATCGACGACCCGCTGGGCGAGGCGAAGCCCAGCGCTTCGGTCGTTCGAGCGCGGTCGATTGGCAGCGACGTTCCCGCCACGGCGCCGGAGCCCAGCGGGTTCTCCGCGGCTACCGCGGTTGCGAGACGCTCGAACTCGTCCCGGTCGCGCGACAGCATCGCGTGCCACGCGGCCAACTCACCGCCGACGGTCGAGGGCTGCGCCCGCTGCAGGTGCGTGTACGAGGGCATCACGATCGAGCCCTGACGCTCGGCGAGGTCGGCTAGCGCGTCCAGGACCGCGTCGAGCCGGCGCGTCAGGCCCGCGCACGCATCCCGCAGCCACAGCCGCAGGTCCAGCGCGACCTGATCGTTGCGAGAGCGGCCGGTGTGCAGACGCCGTCCGGCGTCGCCGATCTTCTCGACCAGCGCCGCCTCGATGCACATGTGCACGTCTTCGAGTTCGATCTTCCACCCCGGCCACGCGCCCGGCACGCCGACGGCCGTGGGGCCGGCGGGCGCGGACTCGATCTCCCGCTTGATGTCCGACAGCCCCCGCTCGATCGCGACCAGATCGTCCGGCGAGATCAGTCCGGCCGCCTCGAGCATCCGCGCGTGCGCGACCGAGCCGCGGATGTCCGCGGCGTACAGGCGCGTGTCGTACGAGAGGCTCTCGACAAACCTCGCGGCGAGGGCGTCGGCTTCGGAGCCCGAGGCCTTGGCGTGCTCCCAGGGCTTGTGCGCGGCGTGGGTCATGGATCCAGCGGGGATGCGGGCTCGCGTCTCACTGCTTCGGCGCCTCGCCCTTCTCCGCGTTGGCGAAGAACGTCTCCGGATCGTCCAGCCCGCCCGGCACGACTTCCGCGATCCAGATCTGGCTGCTGGGGCGGTTCTCGCCCGCGGCCATGATGCCGCGCTGCGCCGTCCACATCATCAGGTTCCCTTCGCGGTTGAACACGGGCAGGACATCGGCCCCGGCCGCGTGCGTCACTCGGCGCGACCGCAGCTCGGCCGGCGGGCGCGTCGTGTCCGCCTCGATCGCGAAGACCTCGTAGTTGTCGTGGCCGAGGGCGCTGGTGGCGTACACGAGGTACTTGCCGGATGGGTGCCAGAACGGCGCCCAGTTCACGTGCGAGTCGTCCGTGATCTGGTGCTCGGCGACCAGCGTCGGAGCGCCATCGGAGTCGAACGCCAGATCGGCGATGAACAGTTGGAGCCGATCATCCCCGCGCCGGTCGGAGCGGTAGCAGAGCCGCTTGCCGTCGGGCGAGAAGAACGGCCCGCCGTCGTACCCGTCGGCCACGACGATCGGGTGGTGGCGCTGCCGTTGGACGTCGAAGATCCAGATGTACTTTCGCCCGTCTTCGTAGTCGTCGAGCACCGCCTCATCCAGAACGACCAACAGATCGCGGTCCGGCAGCGGCAGGCAGTTGTGGGTGCCACCCTGGAAAGGGGGCGACCAGTTGTGATGCTTGATAAGCTTCGGGCTGGATCGATCGGCGACGTCCATCACGACGAGCCCCGCGTCTCGCCATGCGCCATAGGCGATGTCGCCATCGACCAGCGCGTGGTGGAGGCCGAACTTGCTGCTGGCCGGCCACGTTGGA
>CALAFV010000566.1 GCA_937891445.1 uncultured Phycisphaerales bacterium
GCCGTCTTGAGAATATCGATCAGCTTCATCGGCGCCGCACTCCACGCCGGCGCACGCCTCCACACCGGGGAGGGAGCGGCCGGGCTCGCCACGTCCATCGGCCGCGCAACCGCGCGCGTTGACCCAGCCCAACGGCAAATACGGCAAACCTCCCCGCGCCCCCTCCCGATCCTGCCCCGCCCGCGCCGCCGCCGCACCCCGCATAACCCGCCCATCCTGCCGCCGACCCCGCTGCGTCCGATAGGCTTCCGCCGAGAGCCCGTCCAAGGAGCCCCGCCGCGATGATCCCCGCCCTCGCCACCCTGCGCGAGTACGCCGACCGCTTCCCCGTCACCGGCGGCATCATGCGCCACATCGGCGACCTGCACTTCCGCGCCGGCCGCCTCGCCGAGGCTCGCAAGGCCTACCTCGAAGCGGTCGCCCTCGACCCCTCCGCGGACCACTACATCTGCCTCGGCATGATCGAGACCCGCCTCGGCTCCCTCCCCGAAGCCCGCGCCGCGTTCCAGAAAGCCGTCAAACTCGACGCCCAGCGAGCCGACGCCCGCGCGGGGCTCCTCCGCATCCTGCTCGAACTCGGCGAGACCGACACCATCGCGCCCACGCTCACCCGCATGGCCGCCGCCGAAGCCCCCGACTACGACGCGATCGTCGCCATCGCCGCGCAGGCCGCCCGCGCCGGCCACACCGACATCGTCACCGCCGCGGCCGACGCCGTCGCCCCGCGCAACCCCTACGTCGCCAACCGCATCCGCTCGATCCCCGAGGCCATCGCGGCGCGGCAATCCGCCCTCATTCCGCCCAGGCCCCCCTCCCCGCGCGCCCCTGACGAGCCCTGATCTTCTCGATCTCCATCACCGCCATCCGGTCGCACCGCTCGTTCTCCGGATGCCCCGTGTGCCCGGGGATCCAGTGAAAACTCACGGTGTGCGCCTTCATCAACTCGTCGAGCTGCATCCACAACTCGACGTTCTTCACCGGCTTCTTGTCCGCCGTGCGCCACCCCTTGGCCTTCCACCCCGCCATCCACTCCTTCAGCCCCTGGAGCACGTACTTCGAATCCGAGTACAACTCCACCACACTCGGACGCTTGATCGCCGACAGCCCCTCGATCACCGCCCGCAGTTCCATCCGGTTGTTCGTCGTCAACTCCTCCCCCCCGCTCGCCTCGCGCTCCTTCCCGCTCGCCGGGTGGCGCAGGATGTACGCCCACCCGCCCGGGCCCGGGTTCCCCGAGCACGCGCCGTCGGTGTAAAGGAGCACCCGCGGCGGGCTGCCGCTCGCCTTCTTGTCGTCCGCTGACATGGGCCGACACTGTACCGGCCCCGCCGCGCCGGTGCCTCGATCCTCCGATCCCCCGGCGCCTCTCGCATCCCAAAACCCGCCCCGCGTTTCCTACCATCGCCCATGACGACCGCTGCCCCGGCCGCCCCCCGCACGACTCCCCCCACCCGCATCCACCGCTTCGAAGTCGCCCCCAAGCCCGGCCACGCCGACCCGATCGGCCGCTCCCTGCTGCGCGACGCCGAAGCCATCGGCATCCCCCTCAAGGACGCCCGCGCCACCCGCATCTACCTGATCCAGGCCCCGCTCACCGACGAGCAGGCCGACATCATCCGCGATCGCTTCCTCGCCGACCCCGTCATCGAGCACGCCCGCACCGGCGCCGCCCCCGTTGCGCCCGGCGCTCAACTCGTCGAAGTCCACCCCCTCCCCGGCGTGATGGACCCCGTGGCCCAGTCCGTCACCGCGGCGATCCGCGAACTTCTCGACCTCAACGACCAGGAGAGCAACCTCCAGGTCTCCACCGGCTGGCGCTACGACCTGGTCGGCATCACCAGCGAGCAAGCCGACGCCCTCGCCACGCGCCTGCTCGCCAACCCCGTCATCCAGCGCATCGTCCGCGAGCCCTACCACCCCACCGCCTTTCCCGTCGGCACGCCCCACGACCGCCGCGTCCGCCACATCCCCATCCTCAACCTCAACGACGAGCAACTCAACAAACTCAGCCGCGAGGCCCACCTCTTCCTCTCCCTCGAGGAGATGCAGGCCATCCAGGCCGAGTACAAGCGCGTCGGCCGCGACCCCACCGACATCGAACTCGAAACCCTCGCGCAGACCTGGTCCGAGCACTGCGTCCACAAGACCCTCAAGAGCACCATCCGCTACCGTGGCACGGGCTCTCAGCCCGTGACCTCCCCCTCTTCTCCCTCCTCGGATCCAATCCAGTGGGCCAACCGCCCCGGCCACGAGATCCACCCCGACGGCACGATCACCATCCACAACCTCCTCAAGTCCACCGTCGCCGCCGCGACGCACGAACTCATCAAGGAGGGTGTGGACTGGACCCTCAGCGTCTTCGTCGATAACGCCGGCGTCATCGCCTTCGACGACAACCACGCCGTCTGCATCAAGGTCGAGACCCACAACCACCCCTCGGCCATCGAGCCCTACGGCGGCGCCGCCACCGGCGTCGGCGGCTGCATCCGCGACGTCATCGGCACCGGCCTGGCCGCTCGCCCCATCGCCAACACCGACGTCTTCTGCGTCGCCTTCCCCGACCTGAAGGACGCCGACGTCCCCGCCGGCTGTCTCCACCCCCGCCGCATCCTCACCCAGGTCGTCGCCGGTGTCCGCGACTACGGCAACCGCATGGGCATCCCCACCGTCAGCGGCGCCGTCGCCTTCGACAACCGCTACGTCGGCAACCCGCTGGTGTTCTGCGGCTGCATCGGCGTCATGCCCCGCGACCGCGTCAGGGGCAGCGTCAACCGCGGCGACCTCATCGTCGCCCTCGGCGGCCGCACCGGCCGCGACGGCATCCACGGCGCCACCTTCTCAAGCGCCGAACTCACCGACCAGCACGCCGACGAGTTCGCCCACGCCGTCCAGATCGGCAACGCGATCACCGAGAAGCAACTCCTCGACGCCATCATGCGAGCCCGTGACGAGGGCCCCGACCGCAAGCCCCTCTTCTCCGGGCTCACCGACTGCGGCGCCGGCGGCTTCTCCAGCGCCGTCGGCGAGATGGGCAAGCGCACCGGTGCGATCGTCCACCTCGACCGAGCCCCGCTGAAATACGCCGGCCTCTCCTACACCGAGATCTGGATCTCCGAGGCCCAGGAGCGCATGGTCCTC
>CALAFV010000567.1 GCA_937891445.1 uncultured Phycisphaerales bacterium
CACACCGGCCGCCCGCACCGCGCGTACAGCAGTCGCAGGTAGTCGTAGATCTCCGTGCTCGTCGCCACCGTGGACCGCGGGTTGCTCACCCCCGACCGCTGCTCGATCGCGATCGTCGGCGGCAGCCCCTCGATGTCCTCCACGTCCGGCTTCTTCAGTTGCTCCAGGAACTGCCGCGCGTACGCCGACAGCGACTCCATGTACTTCCGCTGCCCCTCGGCGAAGATCGTGTCGAAGGCCAGCGAACTCTTCCCCGACCCGCTCAGCCCCGTGATCACCACCAGCCGGTCGCGCGGAATATCAACATCAACATTCTTGAGGTTGTGCTCCCGCGCCCCGCGGATGCGGATCGACTTCGCCGGGTCCACCGGGTGCGGCGTCGGCTTCGCCGGCGCCGGGGCCGTCCAGATGGCCTCCCCCCCCGCGGCGGCCTTGCTCCCCCTCGCCGCCCCATTGGAACTCCCCTCGCCCGGAGTAACCTCGGTCGGCTTCCGCTTGGATGAGATTCGCGTCATGGGAAATCCGGTGTCCGCGGCGCCGCGGCTGGATGCACTCACTGCTGCAACCTGAGGAGGGGCCCGGCGTTGGTGGGGAGATGGTAGGTCGCCACCGGCCGCCGTCGCGCCGCCCACCGGCCCCGGATTACCCCCGGCCCACCCGCGCCCGGGCCTGCTTCATCGCCTCGACGATCCGCCCGAACACCACGTCCCGCGTGAACTGCCGCCGCACCAGATCCTGCCCGGCCCGCCCCATCGCCCGGCACCGTTCCCGGTCGCTGATCAGCGTCTCGATCGCCTCGATGTATTCGCGGTCATCGGTCGTGTCCACGACGAACCCGGTCTTCCCGTGCTCCACCAGGTCTGGGATCCCCGTCATCCGCGGCACCACCACCGGCAGCCCCGCCCCCTGCGCCTCCACCGCCGGCCAGCACGACGTATCCCGCTGGCTCGGCATGCAGAACAGGTCGCAACTCGGGACGATCTCGTTCACCAGCCGGTCCCGCGGCACCTGCCCGTGCCACACGACGCCCGGCAGTGGGGGGGTGTCCGCCGGCCGCTCCCGCGACACCGCGTGCAACTCCGCCCGGTCCTTGAAGTGCTTCTGGTGAATCTCCAGCAGCCGCTGCCCCCCCTTGCGCACCCAGTTGTTCCCGATGAACAGGATCCGCGGCTTGCGATCCGGCAGCGGCACGCCCGGCTCCAGGTCCGGCCGCGGCAGCACCTCCGACGTCGGCGGCGCCCACACGATCTTCTCCCGGCCCACGCCGTACCGGCGCACCAACGACTCGCTCGCCCACTCGCTCGTGCTCGCGATCACCTCCGACTCGGCGAAGATGCGCCGCTCCGCCGCGATCATCGGCCGGTTCCAGCGCTCGCTGTCGCCCCACTCGTCGATCACGTTCCACGCCGTCGCGTCGAGGTTCGGGCACACCACCGGCCACGCCCCCGGCCGCCGCTGGTCGAGCACCCCCATCGAGACCAGTTGCTGCGTGCAGTGCACCGCGTCGAACCGCTCCAGCGGCAGCGCGCGATCGAACCACCGCCGGATGTACCACCGCCACCCCGCCAGCATCCGCTCGGCGCTGTAGTCGTACACCACCTCCGTCGGCAGCGGATGACACAGCACCTTCAGCCACAGCGGCGGATCGAACAGCACGCTCACCGCGTCCACATCATCCCGCTGCGCGCAGAACTTCTCGAACTCCAGCCCGATCGACCGAAGCCCCGTGTACTTCATCGTCACGATCAGCAGCCGCAGCCGACCGTCAGGCTTCTCCGGCGGCAGCCGATCCGGCGTGATCCCCTCGGTGTTCTTCGTGATGAATCTGATCATCCTGCCCCCTGGGTGGCCCGCCGCTCGGCGGCGGAAGCAACATCCCCTTCCACCCCCGACGCGCCGGCCTCCAGTTCCGCCGGCATCACCCGCACCGCCCGCCCATCCGCCAGCGCAACGAGTTGGTCCATCAGGTGGCTGTGCCAGATCCGCCCCGACAACTCACGCCGCCCCCGCGCCGCCGCCGCCCGCGAGAACCGCTCCCGCTTCGCATCGTCGTTCATCAGCGACTCCACAGCGGCGATGAACCCCGCATCGTCCTCACGCTCGCACAGCAACCCGCTCACCCCGTCCGCCACCACCTCCGGGATCGCCGCCAGGCGCGATGTCACGACCGGCACCCCCGCCGCCTGCGCCTCCTGTGCCGCGATCAGGAACCTGTCCTCCCGTGTCGGCATCACCATCAGATCGGCGGCCGGCAGGACCTCCTCCACCAACTTCTCGTGCGGCGTCGCCCCATGCCACACGACGTTCCTGGCGCCCGGGTCCACCGGCGCCCCCGCCGAGCACACGTGCAACTCCGCCCGGTCCGCCCACCGCTCCTGGTGCCACCGCAGCAGCCGCGGCCCGCCCTTGCGCTCCCAGTCGTTGCCGACGAACACGATCCGCAGCGGCTCCCCGGGCCCGCGCACGCGCCGCTCACGCATCTCCCCGACGGGCACGCACGGCATGTGCAGAAACAGCCGCTCCCGCGCCGCCCCGTAATCCCGCTCCACGGAGTCCATCGCCCAGCGGCTGGCGCACGCGACCGCGTCCGCCGCCCGGAAGATCCGCCGCTCCAGCCCCACCTCCAGCGGCGGCGCGCTGCTCCGCAGCCCGAACGCGCGGTCGTACGCGACCGTCGTCGCATCGACGTTCACCACCAACTTCGCCGCCGTCCGCCCCGCCAGCGCGGGGATCGCCAGCGCCCGCTGCACCGCCATGATGTGCACGACGTCGAACCGCTCCAGCGGCAGCGACGGCCGCCCCCCCGGCCCGATCAGCGGCCGCAGCACGCTCCGCCACGCGTAGAACGACCGCCACGCCCGCAGGTCCCACCGTCCCACCGGCACGGGGCTCCGCGCCGAAAGCAGCCGCCGCAGCCCCGTCAACTTCAACTTGATGTGCACCGCGTCGATGTCGGCCCGCTCCGCCGCGGCGTCGATCAGAAACCGCGTCGTCGTCCCGAACCCCAGTTCCAGTCCGTGCAGAAACAGCACCCGCGCCGGCCCCCCGGGCTCCCGCCGCGCCGGTGGCGGCGACGCCGGGTCCACCGGGTCCAGATTCGTGCACACCAGCCGGTTCATCGGGCCGAGAGTATAGAGGCGGGCCGCCCCGCGCCGCCCGCTGCTCCGCGGTGGAAGGTCAACCGCCGCGCCCGGCGCCTACGGCGCCGACTCCTGTCCCGCTTGCGGCTGCGGCTGCTGTTGTTGCTGTTGCGCCTGCTGCGCCGCCTGCATCCGCTGCGACCGGATCGCCCGCGCCTGGAAGATCATCCCCACCAGCACCAGCCCGATCGCCACCCCCATCAGGTACCACCCCAGCCGTTGCCGGAACGAACTGCCGCTCTGATTCGGCCCGCCGGCCGGGAACTGCTGCGCCATCACGCACCCCCGCCCGGCCGGGTGCTGCGCCGTCCGCCGCCGCGCCCCTTCTTGGTCGTCCGCACCCCCGGCATCCCCGCCTTCTTCCGCCGCGCCGCCGCCCGCGGCGACCCGTCCGCATCCTCCTCCACCTCGCTGCGCGTCACGCGGATCGACAGGCGCTCGTCCCCCGCGCGAGCCCGCTCCGCATCACGCCGCGCCTTGAGCATCTTCACCTGGTCGCGCAGCCGCGCGGCCTCCTCGAACCGCAGGTTCTGCGCCGCCTCCAGCATCTCCGCCTCCAGCATCCGGATCATCTCGTCGATCTCGAACGACTCTTCCGTCTCCCGCACCGCCGCACGCGCCGTCCGCCGCGCCTTGAGCGTCATCTCCAGCCCGCGCCGGATCGCTTTCTGCACCGACGCCGGCGTGATGCCGTGCTCCTTGTTGTACGCCAGTTGCTTCGCCCGCCGCCGCTCCGTCTCCTTGATCGCCGCGTCCATCGCGGGCGTTACCTTGTCGGCGTACATGATCACCGTCGCGTTCACGTTGCGCGCTGCCCGCCCCATCTGCTGGATCAGGCTCGTCGGCGACCGCAGGAACCCCTCCTTGTCCGCGTCGAGGATGCACACCAGCGACACTTCCGGCAGGTCCAGCCCCTCGCGCAGCAGGTTCACCCCGACCAGCACGTCGAACTGACCCGTCCGCAGGTCGTTGAGGATCTCCATCCGCTCCAGCGTCTCGATCTCGCTGTGCAGGTACCGCACCCGCAGCCCGCGCTCGTCGAGGTACCCCGCCAGTTGCTCGCACAGCCGCTTGGTCAGCGCCGTCACCAGCACGCGCTCCCCCCTGGCCGCGCGCTCCTGGCACCGCTCGATCAGGTCCGGCACCTGCCCGTCCGCCGGCTTGACGATCACCTCCGGGTCCACCAGCCCCGTCGGCCGGATCACCTGCTCCGCCACCACCCCGCCCGTGCGTTCCAGTTCGTACGGCCCCGGCGTCGCCGACACGTACAGCGTCTGCGGCACGATCGCCTCGAACTCCTCGAACCGCAGCGGCCGGTTGTCCAGCGCGCTGGGCAGCCGGAACCCGTGGTCCACCAGCACCTGCTTGCGCTGCTGATCCCCGTTGTACATCGCGTGGATCTGCGGCAGCGTCACGTGCGACTCGTCGATGATCAGCAGCCAGTCCCGGTAGTTCGGCCGCGCCCGCCGCTCCTCCACCGGCGACCGCGCAATCCCACGCCCCTCCGCCCCTGTCTCCTCCCCTTCGTGCCTCCGTGCCTCCGTGCCTCCGTGCCTGTCCTCCGCCGGCGGCGCAAAGTCAAAGTAATCCAGCAACGTGTACGGCCGCTCCCCCCGCCTCCTTCCATCCATGAACCTCGAGTAGTTCTCGATCCCCGGGCACGACCCCGTCTCCTCGAGCATCTCCAGGTCGTACTTCGTCCGCGCGATCAGCCGCTGCGCCTCCAGCAGTTTCCCCTGGCTCCGCAGTTCCATCACCCGCTCGTCCAGTTCCGCCCGGATCGCCGCCAGCGCCGCCTGCATCTGCTCCTCGGGCATGACGTGGTGCACCGCCGGGAACAGGAAGTACTGCGTCTCCTCCGCCAGCACCTCCCCGCTGACCGGGTTGACCAGTTCGATCCGCTCGATCTCGTCCCCGAACAGGTCGATCCGCACCGCGAACTTCTCGTACGCCGGCCACACCTCCAGCGTCTCCCCCCGCACGCGGTACCGCGACCGCTGCCACTCCACCTCCGTCCGCTGGTACTGCATGTCCGCCAGCGCCAGCAGCAACTGCCGCCGGTTGATCACCGACCCCTTCGTCAGCGTCAGCACCCGCCGCCCGTACGCCTCCGGCGACCCCAGCCCGAAGATGCACGACACGCTCGCGACGACGATCGTGTCCCGCCGCGACAGGATCGAACTCGTCGCCGCCAGCCGCAACTGGTCCAACTCATCGTTCCGCGACGAGTCCTTCTCGATGTAGATGTCCCGCTGCGGGATGTACGCCTCCGGCTGGTAGTAGTCGTAGTACGACACGAAATAGTGGACGCTGTTGTGCGGGAACAGTTCCTTCATCTCCTCGTACAACTGCGCCGCCAGCGTCTTGTTGTGCGACACGATGAGCGTCGGCTTCCCCAGCCGCTCGATCACGTTCGCCATCGTGAACGTCTTCCCCGTCCCCGTCGCCCCCAGCAGCACCGCCGCCCGCTCCCCCGAGCGCAGCCGCTCCGTCAACTCCGCAATCGCCTGCGGCTGATCCCCGGTCGGCTCAAACGGCGAAACGATCTGAAACGGCCGCGAAGGTGCGAACATCACGCGAATCGTAGACCCGTGGCACAGCCTCTCGGGCCATGCCTTCCCACCCCGCGCCCCCTCACGTCCCCTTCCCTCGGCCGGTCACCAAGCGTCCGCCGCCTTTCGCAAGGCGGGCTTCTCAACAGCCGGAGGTCAAGCGAGCGCTCGGGGGGGCGCAACCCTCCGGTCCGCGGCACCAGATCATCCCGCCCGCGCCGCCTCACTACCTCAACAACCCCCTCCGCCTCAGGTAATCCAAGAGCAGCGTCTCCATATCCGTATCCGACCGCACCAGCGCATACGACATCCCCCGCGCCGTCGCGTACGCCTTCAGTTCGCTCGTGTACCGATCCACCGCCGCCCGGTACTTCGCCAGCAGTTCCGCCGTGATCGTCACTTCCGCCGCCTTCCCCGTCTCGACGTCCATCAGCCGCAGGTCACCCAGAATCGGGTCCTCCCCATCCCCCGACCCGCCCGCCTTCGACGGATCCAACTCCCCCGGCGACAGAATCTGCAGGCAGTACGTGTCATACCCGCCCCCCGTTCCTCCCGCCCCCGCCAGATA
>CALAFV010000568.1 GCA_937891445.1 uncultured Phycisphaerales bacterium
CGCCGGCGGAGGCCCCGGTGACGACGACGGTCCTGCCCCGCTGCCTGGCGACCATGCGTGCTCCAAGCGGCCGCCCGCGCGGCGGCGTGGGCCGCGCGCGGGGCCGCGGCAACTCTACTTGCGCGCAGCGCCACGGGGCGTGAAGCGCACCTCAGCACGGCCTCCCGCCCGGTTCATCCAGGCGAGCCACGATCGCGGGATGCCGACGATGCTCGCGGGCCTGGTCTCCGGTCTGGCGGCGACGGCCCCGATGACGGTTGCGATGGAACTGCTGCACCGCGGCCTGCCGGAGCGCGAGCGGTACCCATTGCCGCCGCGGCGGATCACGGACCGCGTGCTGGAGGCCACGGGCGTGGAGCCGTGGGAACTCAGCGAGACGCGGCGGCGCGAACTGGCGCTGCTGAACCACTTCGCGTACGGCGCCGCGGCGGGGGCGCTGTACGGGCCGGTGATGGGACGGACGCCGCTGCCGCCGGTGCCGGCGGGCGTCGCGTACGGGCTCGGAGTGTGGGCCGCGAGTTACCTCGGGTGGCTGCCGGCGGCGGGGATCCTGCCGCCGGCGACGCGGCAACCGGCGCGGCACAACGCGCTGATGATCGCGGCGCACGTGGTGTGGGGGGCGGCGACGGGGTACGTCGCGAGCAAACTCGACGAGCGCTCAGAGCGGAGCGCGATCGCCCGGTTCCGGCCGACGCACCGATGATCTCCGCAGCGCCCTGTTCGATGCGCTGAACGAAGAAGAAGCCTCAACCTGCTGCCTGCCGATGCAGCCCGGACAGAGGCACGTCGACGGAGAGCGACCGTGGCTCTCCGTCGACGTCTGTTTGTGTGTGGACGTCGCCCGCGACTCGGAGGCCGACGAGTTCACCTTACCACCGGCGCATGAGCGCCCGGCTCACGTTTACCCAGTTTCACGCGCCGCCGGATCTTCGCTCCCGCCTGCGCACGCACAACCTCAGGGGAGCGGCTCCAGCCACGCCGGGTCCGGCTCACGGGCCGTGCGTGCCGACCCATCGAGGAACACAACATTGAACCCCGTGTCGCGGTCGTGGAACTTCGCCAGCCGCGCCTCCACGTGCGCCGGCTGGCGGAAGTCGATCGTCCCGATGCACCGCGTCGCCGGCGGCGCATCGCCCACCACCGGGGCGCGCTGCGAGTCCACCAGCAGCGCCGCCGCGTGCGGCCGAAGCACGAGGTCGAAGCGGATGTGCCCCGGCCGCTCCGGGTCGTCGAAGTTGTCCGGGTCGGTGCCCCCCGCGTGCCCCGTCGCGTTCATCGCGTATGTGCGCGTCATCGCCTCGGGGTACCGCGCATCGACCGTCGGGCACACCAGCGCCGAGCGGTTCGCGTAGATCGCGTTGGTCTCCTCGCTCGGCGTGGGCGTCGGCGTCTCGAGCACCTCGGCCGCCACGTCCTTTCCCGCCGCCGACTGCACGATGTACGCCCAGTTCGGCGGCCGGTTGTACGGCTGCCCGATCGCCGGCCCCACGCCCCTGTTCTCATCCGCGTACGCGCGGCACGCCACGTACGCCTGCCGCAGGTTCGACAGGCACACCGTCCGCCGCGCCGATTCCCGCGCCCCGGACAGCGCCGGCAGCAGCACCGCCACGAGCACGCCGATCACCGCGATGATGACCAGCACCTCGATGAGCGTGAAGCCCGCGCCTTGCCCCGAGCCCGCGGGATGCACCGCCCGGCCCCATCTAGACTCTGCGGCCTTCATGCCCGTGTCGGTCCTCTCGCTCCCGCACCGGCGCACCACCCGCCTCCCGGTCCGTGAGCGGCGGATGGTACGCTGAGCGAACAACAGATTCGGCGCGGCACGCGACAGGTCCGCGAAGGAGGTTTGATGCTCCGCTGGCTCCCGGCGCTCTCGGTCCTCATCGCTCTGCTCGCCCCGGCCGCTGCTCCGGCCCAGTCGTCCGCACCGCCGCGGGAGGCTCCGGCTCGCCAATGGTGGGCCGGCCACGTCGAGATGCTCGGCCCGATCGGCCCCGTGCGGCTTCCCATCATGCTCACGCTGGCGCAGGACGAGGCGGGCGCATGGCACGCATCGCTGGACATCGCGCCGGAATCAAACCCCGGCCTGCTCGCGGCCGAGTGCACGGACGTGCGGGTCACGCCCGAGGCCCTCTCGTTGACGCTCGCGCTCAGCCCGCCCATGTCGTTCCACGCCGAGCGCACGCCCCCCGGCGGCGACGGGGCCCGCGGCGAGTTCCATGCCGATGGCATGCCGCCGCTCTCCGCGACGCTGCGCCGCGTGACCCAGGCCGAAGCGGCCGCGATCGTTCCCGCGCGCCCGCAGACGCCGCGCCCGCCGTTCCCGTACCCGCGCACCGAAGTCCGCGTGACGAATCCCACCGACGGTGTCTCCCTCGCGGGCACCCTCACGCTGCCGGCTGCCGAGGGGCCGCATCCCGCCGTGCTGCTGGTCACCGGCGGCGGCTTGCAAGACCGCGACCACCAGGTCGGGTTCCACCGCCCGTTCCTCGTCATCGCCGATCACCTCACGCGCGCCGGCGTCGCGACGCTGCGGCTGGACGATCGCGGCATGGCTCCTTCGGGCGGCTCGCCGCTGGACGCCACGCCGGATCTGCTCGCGGGCGACATCCGCGCCGCGGTCGCGATGCTCCGCGCGACCGATGGGATCGACCCGCAGCGCATCGGCGTGCTTGCGCTGGGCGAGGGCACGCTTCCGGCCGCGATGGCCGCCGCGGAGGACGAGACGATCGCGTGGCTCGCGCTGATCGCGCCGCAAGGGCTCCCCGGCGGCGACGTGATCGTGCTCCGCGAGCAGCGCCGGATGGAGGCCGAGGGCGAAGATCCCGCGTACATCGCCGCGCAGACCGAGGCGACGCGCCGCCTCATGGACCTGCTCGCCGGCCGCGGCAACCACGAGCAGGTCGCCGCCGCCATCCGCGAGGCGATGCTCACTGGCATCCACTCGCTCCGCGGCGAGGGGCTGCGTCCGGAAGAATGGGAACTCGAGGAGGCTGTCTCCTCGCAACTGCACGAGTACACAAGCCCCTCCGTCCGAGCATGGATCGCCGCCGACCCGCGCACGGCCCTCGCGAAGGTCCGCGTGCCGGTGCTGCTGGTCGCGGGCGAACTGGACCGCGTGATGCCGGTTGGCGACACGTTCCCCGCCGCCGAAGCGGCCCTCCGCGAGGCGGGCGCTGAGGTTGCCGCCCACCGCCTCCCGGGGCTCAACTACTTGCTCCAACCTGCCGTCACGGGATTCAACGACGAGATCGCGACGATCCGCACGACGATCGACGCGGCGGCGCTGGAACTGATCACGCAATGGATCAAGGCCCGCGCTCCGCGCGAGCGCTGAATATCACGCGGGACGGGGAGTGGGGGGCAACAGTGGGGGGGCAAGAGGATCAACGATGCTGATGCCGAGCATGACAGTGATCGCGATGGCCGCCGCGGCCGGGACCGGAACGGCCCAGCAGGATGGGGCCGCCGACCTCTCCGCCCGGTTCCGAGTCCGCGATGGCTACATCTGCACCGCGGTGGCGCCGGACGTGCCGGGGGCCCGGTTCCTGGAGGTTGATGACCGCGGCACGCTCTACATCTCCCGCCCGCGCCCGTGGGGCGACATCCTCGCCCTGCGCGACGAGGACGGCGACGGCGTGTACGAGAAGCGGACCGTCTTCGTCGCCGACCGTCCTTCCGTTCACGGCCTCTGCTGGCGCGACGGCTGGCTCTGGTTCACCACGACCGGCACCGTTGAGAAGGCCCGCGACGCCGACGGCGACGGGGTCGCCGACGAGACCGTCGCCGTCATCCCAGCCGGCCAACTCCCCGCCGGCGGCGGGCACTGGTGGCGGTCGCTGCTGGTGACCGAGGACGCGATCTATACCTCCATCGGCGACAGCGGCAATATCTCCGATCAGCGCGACACCGAGCGTCAGAAGATCTGGCGCTTCAACCTCGACGGCGCCGGCAAGACGCTCTTCGCCTCCGGCATCCGGAACACCGAGAAACTCCGCCTCCGTCCGGGAACCACGGAAGTGTGGGGTATCGACCACGGCTCGGACTGGTTCGGGCGCCCCTTGGGCGACACGCCGGGGAACCAGCCCATCACCGACGTCTACCCGCCCGACGAACTGAACCACTACGTCGAAGGGGGCTTCTACGGCCACCCCTTCATCGTCGGCGACCGTATCCCGCGCGACGAGTACCGCGACCGCGAGGACATCCACGACCTCGCCGCCCGCACCATCACGCCCGCGTGGAACTTCGGGGCCCACTGGGCCGGCAACGGCTTCTGCTTCGTGGACCCGGAGATCAACGCGAAGACCGGCGCCCTCCCCGCCGACCACGGAGGCGACCTCTTCGCCGCCTTCCACGGCAGTTGGAACAGCACGCATCCGGTCGGGTACTGCATCGCCCGCGTCCTCTTCGACGAGCAGACCGGCCGCCCCTACGGCCTGCTCAAGATCGTGGACACGCTCGATCCCGCGACAGGGCGCCCGCTCGTCCGGCCCGTGGACTGCGTGCAGGCCCCGGATGGGTCGATCATCTGGTCCAGCGATGCGCCGGGTTCGGTGTACCGCCTCCGGGCCGTCAAGCCCTAGAGTTCGAGGCGTTGCCCAGAGAGACCAGACAGAGACAGGCGATCCGGGGGGCGATCGAGGCGGCCGACCGCCCGCTCAGCCCGGCGGAGGTGCTGGCCGTCGCGCAGCAGACCGTGCCGAGCCTCGGCCTGGCGACGGTGTACCGCACCATCAACGCACTGGTGGACGAAGGATGGATTGTCCCGGTGGAAGTCCCCGGCTGTCCGCCTCACTACGAGCGGGCCGGCAAGGAGCACCACCACCACTTCCATTGCCGCGGGTGCGGCAAGGTCTACGAACTCGAGGCGGCTCGCGGCGGGTGCCCGGCCGGCATCAAATCACTGGCCCCCGCCGGGTTCCGCGTCGAGGGCCATGAACTGACGCTTTACGGGGTGTGCCCGGGGTGCCGGGCCGGGGCGTAGGCTTGGCCGGCGTGCCTGGGTTGGGGGGAACGTGGGGATCGCGCATGCGGTGGTCGTTGAAGATCGGCAGCGTCTCGGGCATCGGGATCTACGTCCACTGGACGTTCGTCCTCCTGATCGCGTGGGTCTTCTGGGCCAACTACTCGCCGCAGACCGGCCTGGCCCAGGCGCTCGAAGCCGTGGCGCTGGTCGTGGCGATCTTCGGCTGCGTCGTCCTGCACGAACTGGGCCACTCGCTGACGGCGCTGCGCTACGGCATCCGCACCCGCGACATCACGCTCCTGCCCATCGGCGGCGTCGCTTCTCTGGAGCGCATCCCCGAGAATCCGAAGCAGGAACTGTGGATCACGATCAACGGCCCGCTGGTGAACCTGATCATCGCGGGGGCGCTGTACATCGGCCTCTCCGCGACCGGGGCCCTGGGTGAGGAAGTACGCCGGCTGTCGGAGGCCGTGGAGAACCTCCAGCCTGGCGACCAGCCGCCGCGGCCGAGTTTCCTCTTCTCGCTGATGGCGATCAACCTCTTCCTGGTCCTCTTCAACCTGCTCCCAGCGTTTCCGATGGACGGTGGGCGGATCCTGCGGGCCACGCTCGCGTTCTTCCTCGACTATCCGACCGCCACGCGCATCGCCGCCCGCGTGGGGCAACTCATGGCGATCCTCTTCGCCACGGCGGGGCTCTTCTGGAATCCGTTCCTGCTGCTGATCGCGCTGTTCGTGTTCCTCGGCGCCGAGGCCGAGTCGCAGGCCGCCGCGATGCGGGCCGCCTTCCGCGGCCTGCAGGTGCGCGACGGCATGATGACCCGTTTCCGCGTCCTGCACCCGGACGACACGCTCCGTCACGCGGCGGACGAACTCCTCGCCGGCTCGCAGCAGGACTTCCCGGTGGTCACCAACGGCGAGGGCGGCCCCGCGCAGGTCGTGGGGATGCTGCCGCGGGCGGCTCTGCTGCGGGCCCTGGCCGCCGGCGGGCTGGAGGCCCCCGTTGCGCAGGCGATGGTGCGCGACTGCCCCGTCGTGCAGGAGCACGAGCCGATCGAACTCGTCTACCAGCGCATGCGCGAGAACGGCTGCGCCGCGCTCCCCGTCGTGCGCCAGGGCGAACTGGTCGGGCTTCTGTCGCTCGAGAACGTCAGCGAGATGGTGATGATCCGCTCGGCGCTGGAGGGCAGCGCCGATCGGGCCGTCACGGGCTGAGTTTCGCGCCGTCGGTGTTCGCGATCGCTGTCAGGCGGATCAGTGCACGACGCTGGTCGCGCTCTCGATCGCCTCGACCACCTGCCGCACCTGGAACGGCTTCTTCAGGTAGCCGTCGAAGCCAACCGTCCGCAGGCCCTGGAGTTGGCCGTCGGTCATCCGGCCGCTCATGGCGATGATCCGCGTCATCTGAAGATCGTCGTCGGCGCGGACGAGTTTGGCGACCTCCTTCGCGTCGCTCCCCTCCACGTGCATGTCCATCAGCATCACGTGCGGCTTGAAGCGCTCGGCCTCCATGCCCGCCTCGAACCCGGTCCGGGCCGTGCGGACCTCGTAGTTGGTCTGCTGGGCCAGCACCTTCTCGAGCGTCTCGAGGATCTCGCGCTCACCATCCACGATCAGCACGCGGGTCTTGCCGCCCGCGATCCCGTCGAAGGGGATGCCGTGCTCCTTCATGAAGCGGACGAGCTGGGCGACGGGGATGCGGCGGTCCTTGGACCCGGGGATCCGGTACCCCTTCAGGGCGCCAGAGTCGAACCACTTGGAAACCGTGCGGGGGGCCACGTTGCAGATCTTGGCGACTTCCCCGGTGGTCAGCACGTCCTTGTCGAAGGGCATCGTCTCGTCCTCGCTACGAATGGCCGCCGCCGGGGTCCCCGGGCGCGGGCGCGGGGGAAGTGGGACGGTCCGCACGGCGCAGACCCGGCTCCCCGCAGCACCCGTGCATCGGTCAGAAACGCCACTCGCTTAATGGCCCCCCTCACAGCCCTCCCAAGCGGCCCCGGCTGGGGCCCGTTATCGGGAGCATCCCGGGGGAGGAATCGGCACGGATTGACACTTTTCAGCCCCTTCCCGTACATTGCTCCTCCGGTCCCGGCCCCGAGCCAGGCGGCGCCGCCAGATCCCCCAGGGTTCCTCGCCCGCGGGGATCCGTTTGGTGCCGTCCGCCGTAAGGGCGGGGAGCCGGCGCGCCGCCCGCTTTACGCCGCTTGCCGCTCGCGGGCATCGCGAAAATCACCGGAAAAGTCGCCGAGCCCGGCCCGCGCCGACCCGCGGGCGACGCGGGCCGGACGAGGAGTCGCCAGTGCCCCCTCTCTCTCCCAGCACCCGCCCATCGATCCTCTCCGTCCGCACCCGCCCCGTTCTCCGCGCCGCCGCGGCCCTGGCCCTCGCGGCCGGACTCGCCGCCCCGGCGGCCTTCGGGCAGTCGTCCTCCCAGCCGGGGACGTCCGTGACGGACAACCGTGTCACCGACCTCCAACTCCTCCGCGACTTCTCGCACTACGTGCGGATCGACGCCAACGAGCGGGCCATCGCCACCGGCCAGCAACTGCTCGACCGCGGCCTGAAGCCCGCCGATTTCGCGGCCCTCGTGGACGACTCCCCCGAGGCGCAGCGGTTCGAAGAGACAATCATCCGGGCCCAGAAGAAGCCCGAGGTCGAGACGATCGCCGCCCAACTCCTGGCGCTCTACGAGCAGGGCAAACTCGACCAGGCCCGCGACCCCGCGGCCATCTCGAAGAACATCAGCCTGCTGACCGGCACCAGCCGCCAGCGGCAGTTCGCGGTTGACCGGCTCATCGCCGCCGGCGAGTACGCGATGCCGCAACTGCTCAACGCGCTGATCAACCGCCGCGACCCGCTGCTCCAGGCGGAGGTGCGTCAGGTGATCGTGGCGCTCCGCCGGCAGGCGATCATCCCGCTGGCGACGGCGCTGCCGGGCCTGGATCCATCGAGCCAGGAGATCGTCGTCGGGGTGCTGGGCGACCTGGGGTACCTGACGTCGCTGCCGTACCTGTACGACCTGCACCAGAGCACGACGGTCGACAGCGTCCGCCGCGCGATCGAGACCGCTGTGACGAAGTTGGCGGGCGAGTTCCGCCCGGGCGTGTCGGTCGCCGGCCTGTACCTGGCCCTGGGCGAGGAGTTCTACACCGAGCCGCCGAGCCTGACGAGTTTCCGCGACGAGGAGCACCAGTTGCTCTGGACGTTCGATCCGGGGCTCGGGCTGGTGCCGCAGGCGATCCTGACCGAGGTGTACCACGAGGCGATGGCGATGCGCTGCGCCGAGCGGGCGCTGGCGATCGAGCCGGCAAGCAGCGCGGCGTTGTCGCTGTGGCTGAGCGCGAACTTCTCTCGCGAGATCGACTCGCCGGCGGGGTACGAGAACCCCGCGTACGGCTCCGACCGGCGTGACGCGACCTACTACGCCGTGGCGGCGGGCCCGGCGCCGTGCGAGCGTGTGCTCGCTCGCGGCCTTGTGACCCGCGACACGCCGCTGGCTCGCCGCGCGATCGCGGCGATCGAGCGGACCGCCGGCCCGGCCGCGATGTTCAGCGGCGGCGGCGGGGCCAACTCGCTGCTGGAGGCGCTGCGGTATCCGAGCCGCCGCGTGCAGTACGAGGCGGCGATGGCGATCGGCGCGGCCCAGCCGCGGCAGCCCTTCACCGGGTCCGACCGCGTCGTGCCGATCCTGGCCAGCGCGGTCCGCGACGCGGCGGCGCGGTTCGCGGTCGTCGTCGCGAGTGACACCGAGAAGCAGACTTCCATCGCGGAGACGCTGCGGTCTCGCGGCTACACGGTCCTCCCGCCGGTGAGCCAACTGGCCGCGGCCGAGGCGGCGATCGCCGAGGCCCCGGGCGTTGACATCATCGTCTGCGACCTGACGGCGTCCGCGACCGAGACGCTGATCAACACCGCCCGCGGCATGACCCGCCTGGCGGCGACGCCGGTGCTCGCGCTGTCGCACTTCGAGGACTTCGTGAACCTGACCAACCGGTTCGATCGCGACCCGGGCGTGCGGATCGCCCGCGCGGGCATCGACTCGGATCAACTCGGCGAGGCGGTGGACCAACTGCTCGAGGCGTCGGTCGGCGGGCCGATCACGGCGGAAGAGGCCCACTCCTACAAGGAGCGGGCGCTGGCGGTGCTGCGCGACCTGGCGGTCAGCGGCAACAGCGTGCTGAACGTCTCGGATGCGTCGCTGCCGCTGATCGGCGCGCTCTTCTCGCACCAGGGCGACCTGCGTCTGCGGATCGCCGAGGTGCTGAGTTACATCAACTCCAAGCGGGCGCAGGTGGCGATCATGGACGCCGCGCTGCAGGACCAGGGGACCGACCGCGTCGCCATGCTGGGCCTGGTGGCCGAGTCGGCCAAGCGGAACGGCAATCTGCTCGAGCCGCGTCAGGTTGACCGCGTGATCGAGATGGCCCGCACGGGCGACGGCGAGGAAGCGACGGCCGCGGCGGCGCTGATGGGCGCGCTGAACCTGCCCAACGATCAACTGATCCCGCTGATCCTGAGCGCGAAGTAAGCCGCGTCTCGACAACGAGTTCGTGTCCACGGGCCCCGCTGGTCGGGGCCCGTGGTCGTTTTGGCAGTGGGTCAGGCCGCGGCGCGGTTGCGGCTTGTGCGCTGGAGGTAGATGACCACGCCGATGGCCAGCAGTGAGATCAGCCAGGGCACGATGTAGAAGCAGAGCCTGAAGAGCAGCACCAGCGCGGTCGCGGCGCCGGAGCCGATGCCGGCGCGGGAGAGTTGGAGGATCCATGCGCCGTCGGCGGTGCCCAGGCCGCCGGGGACCATGCTCACCAGGCCGATCAGTTGGCCGATGAACAGCACGCGCATGGACTGGG
Organism: uncultured Phycisphaerales bacterium; assembly: GCA_937891445.1. Classification (GTDB taxonomy): domain Bacteria; phylum Planctomycetota; class Phycisphaerae; order Phycisphaerales; family UBA1924; genus CALAFV01. The sequence continues at coordinate 9,819 of CALAFV010000568.1, forward strand.
CGACGTTGAAGTCGGCGCCGACGGCGTGGCCGGTGAGGGAGAAACTGACCAGGACCGCGCCCCAGTCGATGCCGCCGACCAGTCCGAGCAGGAGCATCGTGCGCAGCGGCGTGCCGGCGCGGTCGCGGGCGCGGAAGGGGGAGCGGATGAAGCCTGCGGCGCCGGCGATCAGCGGCGCCAGGACCAGCGCGACGATGGAGCGGCCCAGGCCGGTGGCGGCTTCTCCGGTGAGCGGGAGGACTGCCGCGAGCGTCCACGCGGCCAGACCCGCGCCCATGCCGACGTAGAGACGCGCGACGCCGCGGATGACCTCGGCGGCGGGCATGCCCGCGCGGCCGTACCAGTGCAGGCGCAGGAATGGCACGCCCACCGGCCCCAGCGCGACGAAGTTGGTCCAGCAGAAGAAAAGCGTCCCCAGCCCCCAGCGGCGTGCCGAGCGCTGCGTCGGCGTGTGCGGGAAGGCGAGGACGTCGTAGAGGCCCGTGGCGAGCACGGCCGCAATCGCGGTCAGCGCCGCGAGGATGAGCAGGTCCACCTGCGCGCCGGCGATGGCGGCGCGGACGGCGCGGAGGCTGATGTCATTCAGTTCCTCCCAGAGGATCCAGAGGATGGCGACGGGGATGACGACCTGGAGGACGTGCCGGAGGGTGTTCCAGAGCCGCGACCGGGGGGCGGCGCCGGGGCGGGGGTGGATTGTGATCGTGTCGCTGACGTGCGGCGTGTCCGGCGGCGCGGCGGGAGCGGGGGCGGCGGGAGAGTCGGTGGGCGCGGGAG
>CALAFV010000569.1 GCA_937891445.1 uncultured Phycisphaerales bacterium
CGAAGGGGCCTCCGGGAGGCGGCCGTGGGCTCGCCACGTGTGCTGCCTGCGGAACTCCGGCAGGACGGCGGGACCAAAGCAGCAAACCAGCAAAGAAAGCCCCCAACCTCCCCAACTAAGTCCTCAGTCCTTCGTCCTCCCCCTGGTGCCTAGTGCCTAGTGCCTGATGCCTAGTGCCTGATGCCTAGTGCCTGATGCCTGGTGCCTCCTTTCCGTCTTGACATCCGGGCCGCAGGCGGGTCGGCGCGTTGCCTTCATCCAGCGGCTACCGTTGCGCAGTGATGGAAGAAACGGACACGATCATCGTCGGAGCGGGGCCAATCGGGATCGAACTGGCCGTGGCGCTGCGGCGGCTGGGGTGGGATTACATCCACCTGGAGGCCGAGCAGATCGGGCACACGGTGTCGTGGTATGCGCCCGGGACGCACTTCTTTTCGTCCCCCGAGCGCATCGCGATCGCGGGAGTCCCGCTGATCACGGCGAACCAGGACAAGGCGACACGCGAGGAGTACCTGGCGCACCTGCGGGCGGTGGTGGCGCAGTTCGACCTGCCGATCCGGGCCTACGAAGCGGTGGAGGCGATCGAGCGGCTGGACGAATCGCCCGGCGGGATGCGATTCCTCGTGCGTACGCGGCGGCGCGGTTCGGACGAACTCAACACCTACCGCGCCCGCAACGTCGTCCTGGCGATCGGCGACATGCACCGGCCGCGACGCCTGGGGATCCCGGGGGAGGACCTGCCGCATGTCTCGCACTACTTCGGCGACCCGCACGACTACTTCCGCCGCAGGGTGCTGATCGTGGGCGGGAAGAACTCGGCGGTGGAGGCGGCAATCCGGCTGTACCGGCTGGGAGCGGACGTCACGATCTCGTACCGCCGGGAGCAGTTCGACGCGGCGAGGATCAAGTACTGGCTGCTGCCGGAGATCAACTGGCTCATCGACAAGAAGAAGGTGGGCTTCCTGCCGCGGACGCGCCCGGTGGAGATCACGCCGTCGGTCGTGCGGCTGGAGTCGATCGACACCGGCGAGCGGACGGAGGTCCCGGCCGAGTGCGTGCTGCTGCTGACCGGGTACGAGCAGGACCCGACGCTCTTCGAGTCCCTCGGCGTGCGGCTGGTCGGCCCCGAGCGGGCGCCGGAGCACGACCACGTGACAATGGAGACCAACGTGCCGGGGATCTACGTCGCGGGAACCGCGACCGCGGGGACGCAGGAGCGGTTCAAGGTCTTCATCGAGACCAGCCACGTGCACGTGCCGCGGATCGTGCGGGCGATCACGGGGAAGACGGTCGGGGACATCACGGGGGTGAAGTATTCGGAGCCGGAAAGTTAGAGCGTAAAGCGTAGACGTAGAGCGTCAATGAAGAGGAACCATCCGCGCACAGCGTCGAACGTTCATGCCGGCACTCATTCTTGATTTTGATGGCGTCATCATGGACTCCGAGCCGGTGCACGAGCGGACGATCCGCGCGGCGGCGGAGTCGGTCGGGTTGCGCCTGACGCACGAGGACTTCGTGCGCGTCTGCGTCGGCACCGCGGACGTCGAGTGCTTCGAGCGCCTCGCTCGCGACCAGGGGCGGGAACTGTCGCCGGACGATCTGGCGCGGATGGTGCAGATCAAGCGGGCGATGTTCACCGAGTTGCGCGACGCCGGGGAGATCAGGCCGTTCCCGGGCACCGTGGCCCTGATCCGTGCCGCGGCGGCGGACCCGCGGATCACGGCGATGGCGGTGTGCACCGGGTCGCGGCTGGCCGACGTCGAGACGCAGTTGCGCGCGGCGGGGCTGTGGGAGTTCTTCGACGCGCGGATCACGCGCGAGAGCGTGACGCGGATCAAGCCGGACCCGGAGCCGTACGCCAGAGCGTGCGCAAGCCTCGGCGTGGAGCCGCGGGATGCGGTGGCGCTCGAGGACACGGCGCCGGGGGTGCGGTCGGCCGCGGCGGCGGGGCTGCGCGTGGCCGCGGTCTGCCACACGCTGCCGCGGGAGGCGCTGGAGGCGGCGGGGGCGCACGCGGTATTTGGGACGACGAACGACATCGGCGTGGACGACCTGTTGGCGGCGGCGCGACAATAGATTTCCAGACTTTTTTATGGATAGAATGGCCTCCCTCCACGGAGACCTCATCCATGATGCGCCGTTCCTGGGCCGAACCGTACAAGATCAAGGTGGTCGAGCACCTCCGCATGACGACGCGCGCGGAGCGCGAACTGGCGATCCGCGAGGCGGGGTTCAACACGTTCCTGCTGCGGTCGGAGGACGTGTACATCGACCTGCTGACCGACTCGGGCACCAGCGCCATGAGCGACCGGCAGTGGGCCGGGATGATGCTGGGCGACGAGGCCTACGCCGGCAGCGCGAACTTCTACCACCTCGAGGCGGCGGTGCGCGAGGTGTACGGGTACAAGCACGTGATCCCGACGCACCAGGGGCGCGGGGCGGAGCACATCCTCAGCACGATGTGCATCAAACCCGGGCAGGTCGTGCTCGGGAACATGTACTTCACGACGACGCGGGCGCACCAGGAACTCGCCGGCGGCCGGTTCGTGGACGTGATCTGCGACGAGGCGCACGACCCCGCGGCGGACCTGCCGTTCAAGGGGAACGTGGACCTGGACAAGGTGCGGGCGGCGATCGAGCGATACGGCGTCGCCCGGCCGGGGAAGGAAGGGGGCATCGCGTACCTGTGCCTGCAGTGCAACGTGAACATGGCGGGCGGGCAGCCGGTGAGCATGGCGAACGTGCGAGAGACGGCCGCGCTCTGCCGCGAGCACGGGATCCCGATCTACCTCGACGCGACGCGGGCGGTGGAGAACGCGTACTTCATCAAGGTCCGCGAGGCGGGGTACGAGAACCGGTCGATCGCCGACATCCTGCTGGAGTTGTGCTCGTACACCGACGGGTGCACGTGCTCGGCGAAGAAGGATGCGCTGGTGAACATCGGCGGGTTCCTGTGCCTCAACGACGATGCGCTCGCGGAGCAGGCGCGGAACCTCGTGGTGCTCTTCGAAGGGCTGCACACCTATGGCGGCCTCGCCGGTCGCGACATGGAGGCGATGGCGATCGGGATCCGCGAGAGCGTGCAACTGGACCATATCCGGGCCCGCGTCGGGCAGGTCGAGTACCTCGGCGAGAAACTCGCGCGGGCGGGGGTGCCGATCGTGCGGCCGATCGGAGGGCACGGGGTGTTCATCGACGCCGCGGCGTTCCTGCCGCACCTGCCGCGGGAGCAGTTCCCGGCCCAGGCGCTGGCGTGCGCGCTGTACATCGACTCGGGCGTGCGGGCGATGGAGCGCGGCGCGGTCTCCGCGGGGCGCGACCCGGACACGGGCGAGAACATCTTCCCGAAACTGGAACTGGTGCGGCTGACGATCCCGCGACGGGTGTACACGCAGGCGCATATGGACGTCACGGCCGAGTCGGTGATCGACCTGCACGCGCACCCGGAGCGGGTCGTCGGGCTGCGGTTCACGTACGAGCCCAAGTACCTGCGGTTCTTCCAGGCG
>CALAFV010000570.1 GCA_937891445.1 uncultured Phycisphaerales bacterium
GGGGGTGGGGAGGGGGCGTCGGCGGGGGCTGCCTGAGCGGCGATCCGGTCCATTTCGGCCATCAGGTTCGCCTGCCGCCGCTCCAGTTCCTGCTGGGCGGCGTCCGTGGCGGCGGGCTTCCGCCGTTCGCACGCCGCTGGGGCCGTCCCGATCACCGCGACGGCGACCGCTGTCCCGATCCATGCCAGTCGTGCCATCATCCGCTCACTCTACCACACGTGCCCCTGAGGGGACGCGGGCGGCGGCGGCGCTGTAGCCTTGCGGCATGCTGACCCGCTTCCTCTTCACGATCGCCATTGCGGCCACGGCGCCTGCCGCGGTCGCCGCGCCCGCTGCCAAGCCCGGCATGACCGCTGCTGTGTCCGCGGCTGCAACGGGCGGAGCCCGTGCTTCTGTTGATCGCGCCGACGCGGCCGCGCTGGCCCGCGCCATTCTCGACGAGCACTACGACTGGCTGCTGCGCCAGGACCCGATCATGGCCAGCCGCCGCGGCGACCGGCGTTACAACGACCGCCTCGCGGAGGTTGGTCTGGCCGCGACCGCGAAGGCCAACGCCGAGATCGCCGACCGGCTCGCGCGGCTCGGCGCCATCGATCTCTCGGGGCTCCCGGAGCAGTTGCGGCTCGACGCCGAACTGCTGCGGTACGAACTGGAACTGAGCGTCGCGGGCGCCCGCTTCCATCCGGAGCAGATGCCGCTGGACTCCAAGGCGGGCGTGCAGATCGGCCTGCCGCAGATGGGCGATTCGCTGGCGTTCACGACCGAGCAGGACTACGCGGACTTCGCGACGCGGTTGGAACAGGTGGCGGGGGTCGTGGACGGGACCATCGAACTGATGCGGGCGGGGCTGGCGGCGGGCCGCGTGCCGCCGCGGGTCGCCGTCGAGGGGGCGGTGGAGCAGGCGGCGTCGCTGTGCACGGAGGCGGTCGAGAACAACCCGGACCTGAGCCCGTTTTTCCGGCCGTTCCTCGGACGCCCGGCGGGCGATCCGGCGGCGGAGCGGGCGCGGCGTGCCATCCGCGAGGGGATCGTGCCGGCGTACCGGCGGCTGACGGCGTTTCTCAGGGATGAGTACATGCCGGCGCTGCGGGAGAGCGTCGCGGCGAGCGATGGAGTGGATGGACGGGCGTTCTACGACTACCGCCTGCGCTTCCACACGACGCTGCCGCTGACGGCGGAGGAGATCCACGAGATCGGCCTGAAGGAGGTTGCTCGAATCCGCGCCGAGATGTTCGAGGTCATCGCGCGGACCGATTTCCCGCAGAAGGACTCGCTGCAGGGGGATGAGTTGTTCCGGGTGTTTGTGCAGTACCTTCGCACCGATCCGCGGTTCTACTACACGAACGAGGAGGACCTGCTGGCGGGCTACCGCGACATCGCCAAGCGGATCGACGCGGAACTGCCGGCACTGTTCGGACGGCTGCCGCGGAACCCGTACGGTGTGCGGGCGATGCCGCTGATCGCGGCGAAGATGGGGCCGACGGCGTACTACTACGAAGGGTCGATGAAGGCGGGCGTTCCCGCGTACTTCGTCGCCAACACGTACCGCCTGGACCAGCGTCCGAAGTACGAGATGATCGCGCTGACGCTCCACGAGGCCGTGCCGGGGCACCACATCCAGGTGGCGACGTCGCAGGAACTGGAGGTCGGCGGGGAGCACGGCGTGCACCCGTACCGGACGACGCTGGCGTATTCGGCGTTCCAGGAGGGGTGGGCGCTGTACGCCGAGCGGCTGGGGCTGGAGATGTGCGGCGGGGGCACGAGCGAGCGCGGCGGCCGCGGCCTGTACGCCGACCCGTACGACGACTTCGGGCGGCTGACGTACGAGATGTGGCGCGCCTGCCGCCTGGTGGTGGACACGGGGATGCACGCGCTGGGGTGGAGCCGCCAGCAGGCGATCGACTTCATGCTCGCCAACTCCGCCCTCACGCCGCTGAACATCGAGCGCGAGGTGGACCGTTACATCGCGTGGCCTGGGCAGGCGTGCGCGTACAAACTGGGCGAACTGAAGATCCGCGAACTGCGGGCGATGGCCGAGGAGCGGCTGGGAGAGCGGTTCTCGATCCGCGAGTTCCATGACCACCTGCTGGGCGCGGGGTGCATTCCGCTGCCGGTGCTGGAGGAGCGGATGAAGCGGTGGGTTGAGGCCCGCGGCCGGGAATGAGCGTGAACGGCGTCGTGGTCTGGAGCGGGGCGGTGCCGCTGGCGGTCGCGGGGCTGCCGGCGGCGTGGGCCCCGCTCGCCTTGCGCTGGTTGACACGCCGCGCCGGGAGCATTACGGCCCCGGTCGATCGCGTGTATGAATCGCCCGATTGATCCGTCGCTTTGCCGGGGCGGATCTGCTACGCCGCCCTGGCCCGGTCCACGTACTCGATCGCGCTGAGCACGTCGCGCTGAATGGGGAACAGCGAGTCGAGGCGCGTGAGTTTGAAGAGCACGGCGATGCTGCGCTGGGCGCTGGCGATGGCGATCTGGCCGCCGTTCTCGCGGATGCCCTTCATCAGCACGATGAGCATGTTCAGGCAGCAGGAGTCGAGGTAGTCAACGTTCTGCAGGTCCAGCACGAGGTTCTTGACGCCCGGGTTGTTCATCAGGTACGTGCGGATCTGCAACGACAGGTCGTTGACGCGCTCCGAGGTCAGGGCGCGGTCGAGGATCGTGCACACGCTCGTCACGCCGAGGTTGTCGAACGTCACCTGCGCCACGCCCGGCGTGCCGCCGTCGGTCTTCTCCGGGCTCACCTTGGCGCGGGCCAGCCGCGCCAGCCCGTCCGTGTCATCCCCCGTGGCGGACACGGAACCCGACAGGGTGGCCGACGGCTCAGACTGGTTCTCGCGCGATTTCCAGAAGCGATCGAACGACTTGCCCATGGCGTGGTCCCGGGGTGGTGGATCGGGGTGCGGGGGCGGGGAACGAATGCGCGATGAGGGCGCGGGGCGTTGTGGTTGGCGGACGAGTCAGGGGCGGTCGCGGCGGGGGAAGACGCCGTGGCCGTTGCCCGTGCTGAACGCCGGGGTCGCTCGCAGCGGGCGGGCCTGCTCCGTCACCGGCGCGGCCGGCGAGAGGGACGGCGCCGCGGAGGGAGCCGTGGCCGGCGCG
>CALAFV010000571.1 GCA_937891445.1 uncultured Phycisphaerales bacterium
CCCCCCCGCCTCGACGCCTACGCCGCCCTCCGCGACCCCAACTACCGACGCTTCGCCTCCGGCTTCATCGCCTCCTCCACCGGCCTCCAGATGCTCGCCACCGGCGTCACCTGGGAGGTCTACGCCCGCACCCACGACCCCCTCATGCTCGGCCTCATCGGCTTCGCCCGCGCGTTGCCGGTCCTCTTCCTCACCCTCCCCGCCGGCCACGCCGCCGACCTCTTCAACCGCCTCCGCATCCTTATCTCCACCCAGTCCGCCTTCGCCCTCATCGCCGCGGCCATGATGGCGGCCTCCCTCCTCCACGCGCCGATCTGGGTCTTCCTCCTCCTCATGACCCTCCTGGGCTGCGTCCGCTCCTTCAACGGACCCGCCCGCGGCTCCCTCCTCCCCAGCATCGTCCCGCCTCACCTCTTCGAGAACGCCGTCGCCTGGAACAGTTCCTTCTTCCAGGTCTCCGCCATCGGCGGCCCCATCCTCGCCGGCCTGATCGGCGAAGCCACCGGCGTCGTCTGGCCCGTCTACCTCGGCGCGGCGATCGGCTGCGCCCTCTTCGCCCTCTCCGCCTCCTTCATCCGCCCACCGGCCGCGCAGACCTTCACCGGCGCCGGCGGCAAGTTCAACCTCGCCGGCATGCTCGACGGCATGTCCCACGTCTGGCGCGACAAGACCATCCTCTCCGCCATCACCCTCGACCTCTTCGCCGTCCTCCTCGGCGGCGCCACCGCGCTGCTCCCCATCTACGCCGCCGAAATCCTCCACGTCGGCGAGCGCGGCCACGGCATCCTCCGCTCCGCCCCCTACGTCGGCGCGCTGATCATGGGCCTGCTCGTGGCGCACCTCCCCCCCTTCCGCCGCTCCGGCATGGCCCTCCTCCTCTCCGTCGGCGGCTACGGCGCCTGCATGCTCCTCTTCGGCCTCTCCACCTGGTTCCCCCTCTCCGTCGCCCTCCTCGCCCTCGCCGGCGCGCTCGACAACGTCTCCGTCGTCATCCGCCACATCCTCGTGCAGACGCGCACGCCCGACTACCTCCGCGGCCGCGTCTCCGCCGTCAACACCGTCTTCATCGAGTCCAGCAACGAACTGGGCGCCTTCCGCAGCGGCCTGGTCGCCAGCGCCTTCGGCCCCATCGCCTCCGTCGTCAGCGGCGGCGTCGGCACCATCCTCGTCGTCCTCGGCGTCGCCTGGATCTGGCCCGAGGTCCGCCGCCTCGGCCGCCTCGTCGAGCCCGCCCCCGCTACAGCCGCTCCTCCGGCGGCAGCGGCCCCGGATCCGGCGGCGGCTCGTCCGTCCACTCCTCCGACTGGAGCACCTTCGGAATCGGCCGCGCCGCGCTCGTCGGCCCCAGCGGCTCCGGCAGACACAACAGCGTGACCAGCGCCGCCACGCTCAGCACGCTCAGCGCCCACAGCGTGTTCCGCAGATACGTCGGGTCGTGATCCGGCGCGCTCCGCTCGCGGAAAAACTCCGCCCGCCGCTCCCGCTCCGCCAGCCCCGGATCCAGCGCCACCGCCGAGTTGTACGCCCCCAGCGCATCGCGATACGCCGACGTCTTCTCCGTCGTCCCCCACGCCCGCATCCCGAACGCCGCCGCGCACAGCGCCGTCAGCGCAATCCCCCCGTACCACCCGATCCGCGCCCGCGAGTAATGCGCCGGCCCAACCGACGCCACCAGCGCAAACACCAGCGCCAGCACCGCGCACACGCCCGGCACGATCAGCGCCGTCTTCGCGTTCGCCCCCGTCGGCGCCGACCCGTACGCATAAATGCCCCCGATGATCAGCGCCGCCGCGTACACCCCCAGCACCATCGCCGTTTGCATGGCCCCGCCTCCTTCCCAGGCCCGCCCCGAACCGGCAGGCCATTCCAACCCTAGCCGCGCCCCATCCGCCCCACGTGAACGCCCGGTTCGCCATGCGCAGCGCGAGGCGCACCGCCCCGATCCGGCTACACTGCGACCATGACCCAGCCTCCGCCGCCCGTGGGCCCGGATGCACACGATCCGCCGCCGGACGCGGAACCCCCTGCCTCCCCAACCCCGGCCCCC
>CALAFV010000572.1 GCA_937891445.1 uncultured Phycisphaerales bacterium
GGGGGGCGGGCGTGTCGGCGCGGTGGGTGACGGGGGCATCTCCCAGGCCGATGCCGCCGTTGTTCCGGGCGTCGATGCGCCAGACCAGCAGCGTGACAGCGTAGGCGACGGCCGCGCCGGCGACGGTGTCGGAGAGGAAGTGGGCCCCGGCGAGGACGCGGGTGAGGCCGCAGCCGACGGCGGCGGCGAGGAGGATGGGGGTGGCGGGGCGGAAGCAGACGGAAAGGGCCAGGGCGGCGCCGAAGGCGGCGGCGGTGTGGCTGCTGGGGAAGCCCAGGTCGTGGGCGTCGAAGAGTCGGCGGGCCAGGGGCATGAGGGCGTAGTCGCCGCCGGTGTCTTCTGGGCGGAGGCGGCCGAAGACGGGCTTGAGGCCCTCGGCGAGCAGAGCGCTGCCGGCGACGCTGAGCCAGAGGAAGACGGCGCGGCGGGGCGGGCCGCCGGGGAGGGACTCGCCGCGGTCGCGGCGGGCGAAGTCGATGAGGAGGAGGATCGCGCCGAAGGCGGCCCACGTGCCGCCGAAACCGAAGATGCGCAGGGCGCGGTACCAGTCCTTGCCTTCGAGGTCGAGGAGGTCGGTGTAGGTCTTGACGCTGAGGTGGATGTAACCGGCGCGGTCCCAGGCCATGGCGACGACGAGGAGGATGAGCCAGGCGAGGGGGCTGGTGCGCCAGAGGAGGCCGTGCGGGCGTGCGGCGTCGCGGCCAAAGAGCGGCCAACGCGCGTGGGGCGCGGCGGGGGGCGGGCGCGACGGGGTCATGGGCGCGGCTCCGCGGGGCGGTGTCGGTTGGCGCGGGAGGGCGGGGGGAAGCCGCGGTAGTTGAGGCCGATGTAGGCGGGGCGCGTGCCGCGTTTGGCGTCGCCGTTGAGGGATCCGATTCGGGTCACGGAGTCGAAGGCGACGGACCAGGCTCGCTCGTCGTGGCCGACGAGCAGAGCGGGGCGGCCGATGAGGGCGGGCTGACCCAGATCTGTGTCGGGCCAGAAGTCGTGCTGGGTGGGGCGGCCGCCGAGTTGGCTGCTGGCGCAGGCGACGGAGGGACGGCCGGGGAGGTAGAAGGCCAGGAGGCTGGCGCGGCCGTAGTGGCGGGCCACGACGAAGGGCTCCAGGCCGGTGCGCTGGCGGAGGTCGGCGAGGATCTCGGCGGCGTGCTCGCCCATCTGGCGGCCGCCGATGAAACGGCCGACGGGGATCTTGTCGGCCAGGGCGGTGGGGTGGCCGAGGGAGGCCGCGGCGGCGTCGATGCGCGCGAGGCCGTCGCGGACGAGGTCCACACGGAGCATGCCCACACCGGAGACGATGCCGTAGAACAGCGCGGCGTGCCAGAGGATCTGGGGGATGGTTTCGGGGCGGCGGCGGAGGTAGCCGCTGTGGGGGCGGGCCTGTTGGGGGAAGGCGCGCCAGACGGTGAGTTTGGCGCGGTACTCGCGCATGCCCTCGGAGGCGCACCAGCCGGCGAGCGCGAGGAGGGAGACGTAGGCGCCGGCGGCCCAGTTGCCCTCGGACTGCGCGATGAGGCTGACGACGGTGTAGAAGAGAAGGATGGGGGCGGCGCAGCAGAGCAGGAAGAGGACGCCGGCGGGGCGGCCGGGTGCGTCGGGGTCAACGTCGGCAGCGATCACGGGGCTGGGGCGCGGGCGGCGTTCGGCGCGGAGCCACGCGGTGAGGCCCGCGGCGCCCGCGATCGCGGCCAGGCCGATCGCCGGACCGGCGAGGCCGATCTGCATGGCGAGGAACTCAACGACCCAGGCCGGGGTCCAGCGGTCGAGCGCGGAAGTGTCGCCGCCGCGGACGCCGAGGTGGCCGAGGAGGTGGCGGACGGTCGCCCAGTCGTTCGCGGCGTTCCAGACCCAGACGGGGGCGAGGCCGGCGGTGGCGAGGAGGATGGCGAAGGCGGCCCAGGGGCGCCACGGGTCGGCGGTGCCGAGGCGCCCGCCCTGCCAGCGCCGGAGGACGACGTAGAGGATGATGCCGGGGGGAAGCAGCAGGATCGTGTATTTAAAGAGGAAGCCGATGCCGACGGCGGCGCCGAGGGTGGGCCATGCCCAGCGTGAGCGGCGCTCGAGGGCTCGCCATGCGGCCCAGCAGGCGGCGGCCCAGCAGGCGAGCAGAGGGCCGTCGATGGTGGAGACCAGGGCCAGGAGTTGGTTGAGCGGGGCGAGGGTGAAGGCGGCGGCGGCGAAGCAGCCGGCTCGCCAGTCGGGGCGGCCGTAGCGCGTGGCGCAGTCGGCGGCGAGGAGGCCGACCAGCGCGGTGGCGATCCCCGCGGCGAGGACGGCGGGGAGGCGGACGGCGAGTTCGCTTGTGCCGAGGAGCTCGGTGGCGGCGCGGATGGCCAGAGCGATGCCGGGGCCTTTGGTGTAGTAACTCCAGTCGAGGCGGCGGGACCACTCCCAGTAGTGGGCCTCATCTTCGATGAGGTCGTAGGGGCAGAAGGCGGCGAGGTAGGTGAAGCGGGCGACGGTGAGGATGATGGCGAAGCCGACGATGGGTCCCCAGCCGGCGGCGAGCGTCATGACGCCGCGGCCCTGGGCGGCGGTGTGGGCGTCGCGGGTCTGCGTGGTGGACTGCTGGAGGGTGGTCATCGCGACTGGAGCGTGAGGCGGGCGGCGGCAGTGCCGGCGGAGCCGGGTGTACTCGACGGCGGTGAAGACGGCGAGGCCGCCGACGCCGCCCCAGAGGACGGGCAGGCCGATGAGGCCGTGGTCGTGGACCATCTGCTGGCCGCCGACGATGGTGAGGACGGAGGCCAGGGCGGGGAAGAAACTCCAGAGGTAGACGACCAGGGGGAGGCTGTCGCGCAGGCGCAGGGCCATGACGCCGCCGGTGAGGACCATGACGAGACAGGCGACGGCCATGGCGATGCGCTCGTTGGTCTTGGAGAAGATCTCGAGCATGAGGTCGGCGATGCGCCGGCGGAGGTCGTCGCGGAAGGGGCGGAAGTGGGCGTCGGCGGGGTTGGCGGCGAGGTAGCGGTCGGCGCGGGCGAGGAGGTCGAAGGAGGACTCTCGCATCAGGGGCTCGAGGGTGTCGTGCGCGGACTTGAAGCCGCCCTGCGTGGCGGAGCGCTGCTCGACGGCGATGCCGCTGGGGCCCTCGGAGCGGAAGTCCTCGATGGTGATGTTGAAGGTGAGGGGGTCGCCGGCGGAGTCGGGCTGCCAGTCGGAGTGGAGCCAGACGCGCGGGGAGTAGCGGCGGATGAGGCGTGCGCCGTCGTGGAACTCCATGACGACTTCGGGGCGCGAGCCGTCGCCGGGGGAGGGGGCGGGGATGAAGCGGAACTTGAGGTGATCATGGACCCACTCGATGCCGGCGGCGCGGATGACGACGGGGCGGCCGAGGGGATCGACGAGGCGGGCGCGGCCCTCGGCGGCGAGCGAGGCACGGATCTGTGCGATGGCCTCGCGCTCGGCCAGGAGGGTGGCGAGGCGGCGGCGCCGGGTCTCGACCTGGGGCATGCGCTCGGGGTAGTCGCGGAGTTCGCGGAGTTCGCGCCAGCCGAAGAACTTGGGGTCGGAGTCGATGACGTTGGGGACGTAGATGGTGAAGGAGGGCTTGGAGACGATGCCCTGGCCGAGCCCCTCGCCGCGGCCGATGAGATCGGAGGGGACGAGGGTGATGCGGGTGACGGGGCGCTCGCCGCCGCCGGGCTCGGCGATGGCGTCGCGGGAGAACCAGGCGTAGGCCTCGCGCGCGGAGCCTTCGAGTTTGATGGCGTCGTGCTTGTCGAGTTGGACGATCATGACGCCGCGGAGGAGGAGGACCTGGTAGGCGTCGCCGCGGGGGCCGAGGGTGTGGACCTCGTCGGCGAAGATGAGGCGTTCGCCGTTGTTGTCCTTCCACGTGAAGGCCTCGCCGCGGTTCATGGTGTTGATCATCAGGCGCGTGGCGTCCTGGGTGATCATGGTCTCCGCGTGCTTGAGGAAGTCGGGGATGACGCGGTTGGAAAGGATGAGCAGGCCGCCGGAGAGGACGATGCCGGCGACCAGGGCGGGGACGAGCAGGGCGCGGTAACTGACGCCGCCGGCGCGGCAGGCGATGGCCTCGTTGTCGGCGGCGAAGCGGTGGTAGGTGAGGGTGGCGGCGAACCCTCCCGCGAAGGGGAGGGCGTACTGGAGCATGGGCGGGATCATGTAAGACATGAACCGCAGGGTGTCGAGCGGGCTGAGGCGGCCGTCGGCGAGGAACTTCACGGCCGCGGCGAAGGAGAGCACCGTGACGAGGATGGCGAGGGTGATCCCGACGAGGCGCCAGAGCCAGACGGAGAGGTAACACCAGACGGTGATCGGGGCGCCGGAGAGCACGAGCGGATGATAGGTCGGGGGCCGGGCGCGGCGCTCGGGGCGGCGGGGGAGGGGGGCCGGAACCCGGGCGTGGTTTATACTGGCCGCATGCGCGTGCGTGCGTCGCTGCGGGACCTGATCCGGACGCGGGACCTCATGCGCGCCTGCTTCGCGCAGCCGATCTCGCTGGACGACCTGGCCGCGGAGGCGGACCTGTCGAAGTGGCACTACCTGCGCGAGTTCCGCGCGGCCTTCGGGCAGACGCCGCACGAGTTTCTGACGCAGGTCCGCCTCGAGCGGGCCAGGCACCTGCTCATCACGACGTCGCGCCCGGTGATCGACATCTGCTTCGACGTGGGGTTCTCGTCGCCGGGGTCCTTCGGGCTGCTGTTCCGGCGCGAGATGGGCAAGACGCCGACGCAGTTGCGGCGGGAGGCCCGCCGGCTTGTGCGCGTGCCGGGGCGGTACCCGTGGGCGTACGTGCCGATGTGCTTCGCGGCGCTCTTCGGGCCGCCGGAGGGCGGCGCGGGCGGGGCGGCCGGCGCGGCATGAGGGGGCAGAGCAACTTTCGAGAAGGTTGCCCGGGGGGTGGCCGGTAGACTGCGGCCTCGTTGATGGTTCATGTTTCTTGCGGAGGCCGCGTGATGATCGCTCGTTTCAGCCACCTGTGCGTGTATGTGCTCGACCAGGAGGAGGCGCTGACGTTCTATCGCGACAAACTCGGGTTCGAGGTCCGGATGGACGTCACGATGGACAACGGGTTCCGCTGGCTGACGGTGGGGCCCAAGGCGCAGCCGGAGTTGAGCCTGATCCTGTGCGCCATCCGGGAGGGCTTCGCGATGGACGCGGCGAAGGCGGCGTCGCTGCGCTCGCTGGTGCAGAGCGGGTGCCTGGGGGTGGCGGTGATGGAGGTGGACGACTGCCGCGCGACGTACGAGGAACTGCGGGCCAGGGGCGTGAAGTTCAAGTCGGAGCCCGCCGAGCGCCCCTACGGCATCGAGGCGGTGATGGTGGACAACTCGGGGAACTGGTTCAGCATGGTGCAGCGCCGCAAGTAGGCCTGCGCCGGCGCGCCGCGCCCGGAGCGCGGGCGGCGCCTTTGGGCTACGGGCATCCGTCCCAGGGGTTGGCGTCGGCGATCTGGGCGAGCCAGATCGTCAGGAGCGGCCGGGGAGGGGGTGGGGCTACTGGGCGCGGCTGACCTCGACCTTGCCGCCGGCGACGTCCTTGATCGCGTAGCCCATCTTCAGCAGTTGGTCGCGGATGGCGTCGGAGCGGGCGAAGTCCCTGGCTTTGCGGGCGGCGGCACGCTCCTCGAGCAGCGCGACGACGGCGGGGTCGGGGGTGAGGCCGCCGAGGAAGACGCCGATCTCGGTTCTGGCGGCTTCGGGGCGGGGAAGTTCGAGGAGGCCCAGGGCGGCGTCGAACTGCTTGAGCAGGGCGATGTCTTCCGCGGAGGGGACGTCCACGGCCGACACGAACTTGTTGACCTCGGCGATGGCGCCGGCAACGTTGAGGTCGTCGTTCATGGCGGCGGCGAAGGCGTCGCGGGCGGCGGCGCGGGCCGCGCGGGAGGCTGCGGGGTCGCCGGCGCCGGGGGCGGAGG
>CALAFV010000573.1 GCA_937891445.1 uncultured Phycisphaerales bacterium
CGGCGGAGCAGCGCCGGCGCGGGCGCCGCCGCCGGCCGGCACGCGCTGTCTCCCAGGCACAGGCCCGCGCCGGCCAGCGGGAGGTACTCCCGCAGCAGCCGCCCGCGCTTCCGCCACCATTTGCCGAGTCCGTAGGGGATCACGACGATGGGCGCAACCTGGCGGGCCAGACGCACGGTTGTGTGCAGGGAGAGGCCATCGGGCACGGCGGCCGCGGTCCCGATCGCGAGCACCTCGAGTCCTTCCGCGGTCGCGGCCTGATGACCCGCGATGAGCAGCAGCCGCGGCGAACCGGCGTGGATGCCGAGCAGGCACTCCGGCTCGCGCAGCGGCTCGAGTCGCCACTGTCCCGCGTTCCCGTGGTCCGCCTCGCGGCGCAGCGCGCCGAGGCCGTCGAAGTCCCGGGTGGCGGCGATCACGAGGTGTCCCGGTGGCCCGCCCGCCGCGCCGGCGCGGCGGGCGTGGCGTTCGAAGTTCCGTGCGGCGGCGTCGAGGAATCTCGCGGCGTCGAAGCATGGGTAGTAGTGCCCGTGCGTGTCGATCAGCACGGTCGCCGTCGCGACCTGGGCCGGCGCGACGGCTTCCGCCGCGGCCCGCCAGAGGGCCGCCCGCGCCGGCTCGTCCGCGAGCGCAGGTTGCATGGCGTGATGGGCGCGGGCGGGCATCGTCATGCTCCCTCCACCGCCGCGTGGGCGTGCGTGTGGGCGATGTTGTCCCGCGACTCCGCCCGCCGCCGCATCCAACGGACGGCGAGCCACACGAGTGCCGCGAACGCCAGTTCCGACGCCACCATCGCCGCGTGCAGATCCCACCTGCCGAGTTCATCCGGTCCGTGATGGACGCCGATGAACAGCGGCACGGGGAGCGCGATGCGCTCGGGCCACAGCGGCCACAGCAGCGCCACCCCCCGCCCACGCGTGCACGCGTCGAGCACGACGTGCGAGCAGTACGCCGCGGTCCCCGCCAGCCACAGGTCGCGCAGACGCAGCGGCACGATCAGCCGGCACGCCAGCGCGAAGACGACGCCGAAGACCACGCCCGCCGCGAGGCTGTGCAGCGCCCCGCCGTGGCTCTCGAACCACGCGCGGCCCAGCAGCGGATCGGCGAGGATGTCCAGATCCGGCGCCACCAGCGCCGCCAGCAGGCCGAGCATCAGCACCCCGCGCCGCCACGGCGCAACCGGCCCAAGCCGGCGCCGCAGCGGTGGCCACAGGGCCAGGGCCAGCGAGCAGTGCGCGATCGGCGACGGCACGTCGGTGTTCCTCCCTCCGCCGCGCAGATCACGCTCCGCGCGGCGGGAGTTGCGCTCGTCCCCCCCGGCGCGTCCCTCGCGCGGCCGGGCAGCCGCGCTCTTGCGTTGTCCCTCCCCGCGGCTAGCCCGGGTCCGCTTCCGCAAGCCGCGGCGGAGCACAGCCGTCGGCGTCGGCAGCGCTGGGGGCGTCGTCCGCGGGGACCGCGCGCCGGATCCGGCGCACGACGTACGGCGTCTTCCCCTGGCTCTCGTAATAGATGCGCACGAGCAGTTCGGCGAGCACGCCGAATGTGATGAACATGATGCTCATGAGCGCGAGCATCATCGCCAGCAGCACGAGCACGTTGCGGTTCAGCCGCAGGGGTTCCCCGCCGGCCACGAGGTACCCGAACTTCTGCGCGACCGCGACCGCCAGGGCCGCCGCGGCCCCGAGCATCATCAGCGCGGAGAGTTTGCCGAAGAAATACAGGGGTTTGGCCGCGTAGTCCCCCAGGAACTTCACGGTGATCAGGTCCAGCAGCACCTTGCCGGTGCGGCGGAGGTTGTACTTGCTCCGCCCGTACAGGCGCGGGCGGTGGTTCACGACGATCTCCCCGACCCTCGCCCCCCGCCAGCGGCACAGCGCCGGCAGGAACCGGTGCATTTCCCCGTAGAGTTCCAGCCCGTCGAGCACCTCGCGCCGGTACGCCTTGAGCGTGCACCCGAAGTCGTGGATGGGGGTCCAGGTCAGGCGGGCGATGAGCCGGTTGGCCAGCACCGAGGGGAACCGCCGGGAGAGCAGGGCGTCGCGGCGCGTCCGCCGCCACCCGCTGACGACGTCGTACCCCTCGCCGCCGTCGGCGCCGTCCCCCCGGGTGAGGGCCTCGATCAGCCGCGGGATGTCGCGTGGGTCGTTCTGGAGGTCGGCGTCGATCGGGACGACGTAGCGCCCCCGCGAGAAGCGGAACCCCGCGGCCAGGGCCGCGGTCTGGCCGAACTGGCGTGAGAACTCGATGATCGTCACCCGCGGATCCCCCGCGCTGGCGGCGCGGAGGCGGCGCACGCTCGCGTCGGTGCTGCCGTCGTCCACGACGACCAGTTCCCACGGGTACCCGGAGGTTTCCATGACCTCGCGCACTTCGGCGTAGAGCGGGCCGACGCTTTCCTGCTCGTTGAGGATCGGCACGACGATCGACACGACCGGCGCCGGCGCGGCGTCTTGCTCGCGGGCGCGATGGTCGGACGCGAGCCCGAGCGCGACCCGGTGCGGTCGGTCGATGAACTGCCGCCCGGGGAGCACCGATTCCGAGGCGATCCGCATCCGCCGCTCCGTGCGAGTGACGATACCGTGTGGTGGGCGCGGCGCGCGCCCGGTCAAGACGGTAATGTTGTAGCCGGCCGATCGGGCTTGTGCGATGAATCGCGCTTTATCAGCGAACTCTCATTTTTGTGCGTATAGGAACGGGGCGTCACGCCGCCGTCTGCGGCCTGCGGCCGCAGCCGGGGTGACCGGGCGGCGGTGCGTGGGTTTTCCCCGGGTCGGGCCGGGCGGCCGGGCGTCCGGCCCCGCGGCCGGACGGAGCCGCAGGCCGGGAGGTATCATGCAGTCGCCGCGACGGGCGGGGCGGGGGGCCGGGAGCGCGCCAGTGAGGCGGGTCGTGCCGGTCCAGAAGGGGAGAGTGAACACCCGTCGCGGGCCGGGGTCGGCAGCATGATCGTGACCCCCGCATCCACGCACGGCACCCTGCACGAGCGAGTCCTGCTTCTGGGCGACGATGCCGCGCGGGGCGCGCTGACCGACGCCGGGCTTGACCCATATGTGTGCGACGACGTCGAGACCCTCTGCGAGGCTATCGCGCAGGGGGCGGCGGCGGTGATCGTTCCGGAGGAGGCCCTTTCGGGCGAGTCCCTCGTCCGCCTGCGGGACGTTCTGGCCGCCCAGCCCCGGTGGAGCGACCTGCCCGTGATCGTGCTGGGCTCCCCCGAGTCCGGCTGGGACGTGCTGGCGGCGCTGGAGCCCGCCGGGGCGGCGACGCTTCTGGAGCGCCCGGTGCGGCCGGGGACCCTGGTCGCCGCGGCGCAGGTGGCGCTGCGGGCCCGCCGGCGGCAGTACGAACTGCGGGATCACCTCGCCGAGGCCGCGCGCCAGGAGCGGGCCCTGCGCGACGGCCATGAACGTGCCCGTCTGGAGATCCTGCACCAGGCTTTCCAGGAACTCC
>CALAFV010000574.1 GCA_937891445.1 uncultured Phycisphaerales bacterium
ACCCCCGCCCTCGCCCGCACGCACCTCGGTGACGTACGGCGCATCGGCCGCCAGCGACTCCAGCAGCGCCTCCGGCGTTCCATCCGCCCGCACCGTCCCCCCCGCGATGATGATCACCCGGTCGCACGTCGCCTCGACCTCCGACAGGATGTGCGAACTCAGCAGCACCGTCTTGTCGTGGGCCAGTTCCCGGATCAGCCGCCGCACCTCGAGGATCTGCGTCGGGTCCAGCCCCGACACCGGCTCGTCGAGGATCAGCACCGCCGGGTCGTGCAGCATCGCCGCGGCGAGCCCGACGCGCTGGCGGTACCCCTTGCTCAGTTGCCCGGTCCGCCGCCGCAGGACGTCCCCGAGCGTGCACCGCTCGACGACCCGCGCGATCGCCCGTTTCCGTTCCCCCCGCGACAGGCCGTACAGCCGCGCCCGGTAGTCGAGGTACCCCTCCACGGCCATCTCGGTGTACAGCGGCACCGCGTCCGGCAGGTACCCGATGCACGACCGGGCCTCCAGCGACGCCGCGACCGTGTCATGCCCGCAGACGCTCACCGACCCCGAAGTGGGGGGAAAAAACCCCGTGGTGATCCGGATCGTGGTCGTCTTCCCCGCCCCATTGGGCCCCAGGAGGCCCACGATCTGCCCCTTGGGCACCTCGAAGGAGACCTCATGAAGGGCCCGGACCGGCCCGTACCACTTGGAGACGTGGGCGGCTTGGATCATCGCAGGGCAGGAATTATCGGCCGGAACAGTGCCGCGGTTCCATCCGTTCTCTAGAGGTAGGGGCAAGCATGTGAACGCAACACTCTGGAAAGGGGCGTTGAAGGGAAAAGGGGCGGCCGGACCGATGGATGGTGTGCGGCCGGGTCCGCTAGACTTGGTAGGTTGAGGGGAGTCCCATCGCAGGTCAGATGCCCACAAATCGTCCAAGGGTTGTGTTGCTCGGAGCGTCGCAGGCCCACGCGGAGGATGTCGCGCGGGCTCTGGGTGACCGTTTCGAGATCGTTCTGGGCGACCACCCGCCGCTCCCCGCCGAAGCCGGCCTGAAGGGCATCGGCCCCCAGCAGGCCGCCGCGATCCTCGAGGCCATCGGCGAGGGGGTCTGTCTCGCCTCGGCCGACGGGGAGATCATCTGGGCCAACGAGCGCTTCCGCGGCTACGACGACCAGACCCGCGCCCGCATCGCCGCCGTCTGCCGTCGAGGCGCTCAGCGCTTCGAGGAGCAGCGAGCCAGCGGCGGCGAGGACGGCTGGCCCGAGGGGAGCAAGTTCGAGGTCGCGACCCCCGACGGCACGCGCTTCTTCGAGGTTCTCGTCTCCCCCGTCGGGCCGGACATCGTTCCGATGGGTCCCAGCCCCGGTGACGCGCCCGAGGAGGCGTCGTTCGCCGCGGCCAGCGGCCCGGGGGGCGGCGACGGGCCCGGCCGGACCACCGCCGTGGTCGCCGCCGTCGTGTGGGACGTCACGACTTCCCACCGCGCCCGCCTGAAGATGGAGGCCATCGACCGCGCCGGTCGCGAACTGGTCCGCCTCGACGCCGAGAGCATCCGCAAGATGCACGTCGGCGAGCGCCTCAAACTCCTCGAAGAGAAGATCGTCAAGTTCGCGCACGACCTGATGAACTTCGACCACTTCACGATCCGCCTGCTCGACGAGCGGACCGGGAAGTTGGAACTGGTCATGGCCTCTGGCCTCCCGCCCGAGGCGCTGGAGGTCGAACTGTTCGCGGAGCAGGAGGGCAGCGGCATCACCGGCTACGTCGCCGCGACCGGGCGGAGTTACCTTTGCCCCGACGTCACGCGCGACCGCCGCTACATCCGCGGCCTCACCAACGCCCGCTCGAGCCTCACCGTGCCGCTCCTGCTGCACGACAAGGTCATCGGCGTCTTCAACGCCGAGAGCGAGGTCCCCGCGGCCTTCACCGAGGAGGACCGGCAGTTCGCCGAGATGTTCGCCAACCACGTGGCGCTGGCGCTGCACATCCTCGACCTCCTCGTCGTCGAGCGCTGCGCGACCGGCGAGACCGTCACCGGCACCGTGCAGGGCGAACTCTCCGAACCGCTCCAGGACATCGTGAAGGAGGCCGACTGGCTCAAGCAGGCCAACGGCCACAACGCCGAGATCAAGCGTCACGTCGACCGCATCCTCGCCGACGTCGAGGCGATCAAGCGCCGCCTCAGCGACGCCGCCAGCGGCCCGCAGCACATCCTCGGCGTCGAGAAGGCGCTGGTGGACCTGGCGATCGACCCGATGCTCGTCGGCAAGCAGGTCCTCGTCGCCGACGACGAGCCCAAGATCCGCCAGGTCATCCGCGACGTGCTCGGCGGCCGCGGCTGCCGCGTCACCGTCTGCGAGAACGGCCAGGCCGCCATCGACGCCCTCGAGCGGGCCGGCGTCACCGGCATGCACTTCGACCTGGTCATCAGCGACATCAAGATGCCCGACCGCAACGGCTACGAGGTCTTCTCCGCCGCGCGCCGGGTCGATGCCGACGTGCCGGTGATCCTGATGACCGGGTTCGGCTACGACCCGCACCACTCGATCGTCCGCGCGAGCCAGGAGGGCCTCCAGTGCGTCCTCTTCAAGCCGTTCCAGGTCGAGCGGCTGATGGAAGAGGTCCGCAAGGCCGTCGGCGCCCGCGCCAGCGCGGGTCGGTAACGCACTCCCCAGTATCCGAACCAGGTACGAGCCGCGAACGAAGTGAGCGGACTCTTTTCTCTTTGCTTCCTCCCCGCCTCATCGCGCAAGCCGGCGCCAAAGAACGAAACCGCTCACTGCGTTCGCGGCTCGTACACGGCCCGTTTCACGCCTTCCGCGTCGCGACCAGCACCCGCGGCTTGCCCTCGTGATCCGTTACGATCCTCGGCGACTCCAGCAGCGGCTGCGCGTGCGCCAGGTTCAGCGCCTGGTCAGCCGAGGCGCTGGCCAGTTCGATCGCGATCAGCCCGCCCGGCCGCAGGTACTCGCCCCCCTCGATGATCAGCCGCCGCACCAGGTCCATCCCCCCCGGCCCGCCGCGCAGCGCCAGGTGCGGCTCGAAGTCCTTCACGTTCGGCGGCACCGCGTCCCACTCCTCGTCCGGCACGTACGGCGGGTTGGCCATGATGTAGTGCAGCCCGCCGCCGCGCGCGGGGTGGTCGTCGAGCGGGGCCAGCAGGTCGCCGCGGAGAAAGTCGATGCGGTCGGCGACCTTGTGGCGCTCGGCGTTCTTGCGGGCGACCTCCAGCGCCTCCTCGGAGATGTCGCACGCCAGCGCCCGCGCACCGGGCATGAACCGCAGCAGGCTGATCGCCAGGCACCCCGAGCCGGTGCACACGTCCGCGAACGCGACGCCCTCGCATTTGAGCGTCGTTCCCGCGCCCGGCCCGCCGCCGAATCCCGGCGTCGCCCGCGCGTGCAGCAGGACCTGCTCGATGAGCGTCTCGCTGGACGGGCGCGGGATGAGCACCCGCCGGTCCACGTGGAACGGCAGCCCGTGGAACCACGCCTCGCCGACGAGGTACTGCACCGGCTCGTGCTTGAGCGCCCGGGCGACCAGGTCCCGCAGCGTGTCCCGCTCCAGCGGCGTCGCCGGGCGGTCGGCGTCCATGTACAGCCGCAGCCGGTCGCACCCGATCACGTGGGCCAGCAGCAACTCCGCGCACAGCCGCGGCGAGTCGATCCCCTTCTTCACGAAGGCGTCGGACATCCACGCCAGCAGTTTGCGGGTGGTCCATTCGCCGGTCTGCGTGCGGATCGCGTCGCTCATGGCTGCGCCGATGGTAGCCGCCCCTGCCTTGCGTCGGCCTCGGCCCATCCGGGCGACCTGTGGGCCTCGAACGCGGCGGCCGCGGGCGCCGGATCGCCGCCGGCGCAGCGGCCATCGGCCAGCAGGTCGATGACGGCGTCGCGGATTGCCGCGCTCGCGAGTGAGATGTCGCGCGGCTCACCCATCGAACCAGTTCTCCGAGATCGACGAGTCCACCTTCAGCGGCACCGTGAGCGTCATCGCCTTCTCCATCCGCTCCACGATCAGGGCCCGGACGTCTTCGGCGATCTCCTTCGGTGCCTCGAAGACCAGTTCGTCGTGGATCTGCAGGAGCATCTTCACGCCGGGGTACGCCGGAGGCCGGCCGCCGCGCCAGTGCGGGGCGTTCTCGCTCAGGCGGGCGTGCAGGTCGATCAGCGCGACTTTGATCAGGTCCGCGGCGGAGCCCTGCACGACGGAGTTGATCGCGATCCGCTCCGCGAAGCCGCGGCGGGCGGGGTTGCTCGAGTCCAGGTCCGTGATCGGGCGGCGGCGCTTGAGCATCGTCTCGACGTACCCGTAGCGGCGGGCGAAGTCGATGCACTCCTCGAGGAACGTCGCGATGCCGCTGAAGCGCTTCTTGTAGTTGGTGATGATCTCCTGCGCGGCTTTGGTCTCGATCCCCAGCCGCCACGCCAGGCCGTAGGGCGTCACGCCATAGACGATGCCGAAGTTGACCATCTTCGCCGCGGCCCGTTGGTCCTTGGTGACCTGGTCGATGGGGACGCCGTAGACCTCGGCGGCGACCGCGGCGTGGACATCGTCGCCGCGGAGGAACGCCTCGGTGAGCGCAGGGTCCTTCGAGAGGTGCGCCAGCAGCCGCAACTCGATCTGCGAGTAGTCCGCCGAGATGAGGACGTGGCCGGGGGCCGCGACGAACGCCTTGCGGATCTCGCGGCCGATCTCGGTGCGGATCGGGATGTTCTGGAGGTTGGGGTCGGATGAACTCAGCCGCCCCGTCGCGGCGACGGTCTGGTTGAACGATGCGTGGATGCGCCCGGTCCGCTTGTTGATCGCCTCCTTGAGCGCGACGAGGTACGTCGAGACGAGTTTCGTGAGTTGGCGGTAGTCGAGGATCAGTTGCGGGATCGGGGTCGTCACCGCCGGGTCGCCGGCGAGTTGCTCGAGGACCTCGGTGTCGGTGGAGGGGCCGGTCTTCAGCCGCTTGATGACCCGCAGGCCGAGGCCGGGCTCGGCCGCGTCCTTCTTGTTGAAGAGGATCGAGGCGAGTTGCTTGGGCGAGTCGGGGTTGAACGAGCGGCCGAGGGCCTCGAACGCCGCGTCCTGGATCTTGGCGCGCAGTTCCTCGATCCGGCCCGTCAGCCGCGCGGCCTGGCGGTCGAGTTCGGCGGGGTCCACCGTGATCCCGTTCCACTCCAGTTCCGCGAGCACCTCGATCAGCGGCAGTTCGACGTCGCGGAACAGCGGCAGCAACTGCATCGCCCGCAGTTGCGGGAGCATCACGTCGTGCAGGCGCAGGGCGACGTCCGCGTCTTCCGCGGCGTACTGCGTCGCCTGGTCCAGCGGCACCTGGTCGAAACGCTTCTGGTTCTGCCCTGAGCCGATGAGTTCCTTGATCGAGATGTTCGTGTGGTTCAGCAGCGCCAGCGCGAGCGTGTCGAGGGAGTGGCTGGAGCGCGAGGAGTCGATGAGGTAGGAGGCGACCATCGAGTCGAAGCCGGTGGGGGAGGCGCCGGGCACTGAAGACTGGGCATCGGGGGAGTCAGAAGGGGGAGGAGGTTGGGAGATGCCCCGGAGATGCACGCCGGCGCGGCGGAGGACGAGAAGGTCGTACTTGAGGTTGTGGCCGGTCTTGGGTTTGGACTGGTCCTCGAGGATCGGCTTGAGCGCCGTGAGCACCGTCGTCTCGTCGAGGTGTTTCTCGGGCGTCGGCGAGCGCACCGGGATGTAGACGGCCTCGCCTGGGCTGGTCGCTATGGAGATGCCGCACAGTTCCGCGTCCATCGCCCCCAGGCTCGTCGTCTCGGTGTCGATCGCGATGAGGGGGGCCTTGCGCAGGTCGCGGACCAGGGCCTCGAGGTTCTGGCGGGTGGTGACCGTGTGGTAGTTTGCATTGAAGGCGCGGCGGGGACCGCTCGGAACGCCGTCGCCGTCGTCGCCGCCGAGGTGATCGAAGAGCCCGCCGGTGAAGCCTTGGGCCGCGGCCGGCTTGGCAGGGGCGGCGGCAGGACGCGATGGGCCGGCCGCGTTGGCTGCCGCGGCGACCGTCGCCGTCTCGCCGATCAGCGCACGCACCTCGTCCTGGTAGCGGTTGAACCCGAGTTCCCGGAGGATCGGGAGCAGGGCCTCCAGGTCGATCCGGTCGGTCGCGGCGGCCTCGAGGTCGAACTCCACCGGGACATCGCGCCGGAGCGTCACGAGTTGCTTGGAGAGCCCCAGACGCGGGATCGCCTCGCGGAGTTTCTCGCCGCGCTTGCCCTTGATCTCGTCGGCGTGGGCGATGAGGTTTTCCAGCGTGCCGTACTGGCAGATGAGCATCGCGGCGGTCTTGTCGCCGACGCCCTCGACGCCGGGGACGTTGTCCACCGCGTCGCCCTGGAGGGCGAGGGCATCGACGACCTGCGACGGCTCCAGGCCGGTCTCGGCCTTGAGCGACTGGGCGTCGATGAGCGTGTCGGTGTGGACGTCGAACATCTCGACGCCGGCGCCGGTCGCGGGGTCCACCGGCTCAAGGAGTTGCTTGAGGTCCTTGTCTTTGGTGACCAGGCGGATGCGCAGGTCGGGGCGCTCGGCGCGCAGGCGCGTGACGAGCGTCGCCATCGTGTCGTCCGCCTCGAAGCCTGGGACGCCGACGACCGGGATGCCGAGCGCACCGAGCGTGGCGAGGCAGCGGTCCACCTGCACGCCGAAGCCGTCCGGCGCGGGGGGGCGGTGGGCCTTGTACTCCGGGTAGAGCACCGAGCGGAACGTCTCGCGGTCGCCGGAGACGTCGATGACGACGGCGAGGTAATCCGGCCGCCCGCCCGCCGCGGCCATGTTCGGCCCCTGCCCCCGCAGGAGTTTGAGGAGCATCCCGATGAAGCCGAACGACATGTTCGTCGGCTCCTTGGTGACCGGGGAGGTCATGGGCGTACGGATGGCGTGGAAGGCCCGGAAGAACTGGCCGTAGCCGTCGATGAGGTAGAGCGTTGGCATCGGGGGATGTTAGGTGGAACGAAACGGCCGGGCTGAGTTTCGCACGCCGCCGGCGGCGGCGTTGGCTCAACCCCCGGCTTCTCACGGGCAGCGCTTCGGGCTGACGAACTATCCACCGACCGCAATGCGGTGGAGTTCGGCGAGGCGGGCGAGGTAGGCGGCGCTGGGCGTCACGTTGCGGCGGGCCATGACCGTACGGGCGACTTCGGTGAACTTGTCGAGGCGGTAGGTGCGCTTGCCCTCATCGGTGATCCACGCGAATGGGTGGATGCAGCCGCTGACGGGGGCGGTGGCTGCGTACATCGCGCCGGTGTGGATCACCGCGCCGGTCATGATGCGGGTGCAGATAGCGAACTTGGCGTGGTCGCCGATGATGCAGCCCATGAAGGTCTCGCCGGTGCGCTCCATCGGGCCGTCGGGCCGGGAGCGCACGGGGACCTCGCCGTAGGTGTTGAGGAGGTTGGAGTTGGTCGTCCCCGCGCCGAGGTTGGCCCACTCGCCGACGTAGGAGTCGCCGAGGAAGCCGTCGTGGGCCTTGTTGGCGTACCCCTGGAAGATCGTGCCGCTGACCTCGCCGGCGACCTTGCAGTATGGGCCGATGGCGGTGTTGGGGCGGATGACGGCGCGGTCGAGGACGGTGGAGTGCGGGCCGATGTAGGCGGGGCCGGTGATGATTGCGCCGGGGCGGACGACCGCGTGGTCGTCGATGACGATGGGGCCGGGCTCGGTGTCGAGGACGACCGACGGGTAGACGCGGGCGGAGCCGGCGATCTTCAGGCCGCGATCGTGCGTGACGACGACGCCCGCTGGAGCGGGGTCGGCCTTGACGGCGGCGAGGGC
>CALAFV010000575.1 GCA_937891445.1 uncultured Phycisphaerales bacterium
GCGGCCAGCCCGACCCCGACGAGCCACAGCACGATCTGCACGCCCAGCGCAAGCAGGATCGCCCCCAGCAGGACCACGGCCGGCCCGCGCCACCGGCCCTGCTCCGACCGGCTCACGCCGAGCGTGATCTCCCGCTCGCACTCGGGGCACCGCGTCCCGGCAAGGCCGCGCAAGTTGTACCCGCACCCCGGGCACGCCACGTCCCGCCGGGCCAGGAACGCCCGGATGAGTTCCGCATCGTCCCGCACGTCCACCTGCGTCGGCGTCTCCACGACCCGCTCCACGCGCGACCGGCGGCGCCCCCCACCGCCGCCACCTGATCCCCCCCACCCCCGAACAGGGCGTTTGCTGTTGAACCGCCATGTCGCCACCTTCAGGGTACATCCTCCTCTCTCCTGCCGAGTTGTCGCGCCTCCGGCTCCAGGCCGCCGTCTGGGAGCCCGAGGCCGAAGCCCTGCTCGACCAGATCGGGGTCGCCCACGGGTGGCGGTGCGTGGACCTGGGGTGCGGCGCGGTCGGCATCCTCGCCGCGCTCGCCCGGCGCATCGGCCCGGAGGAAGAGGGGGGCCGCGTGATCGGTGTCGAGACCGACCCGCTCCTGCTCGCCGCGGCCCGCGACCTGATCGCCGCCGAGGGGCTCACCACCGCCGAGGTGCGCGGCGCCGACACCGTCGCGACGGGACTCCCGGCCCGCTCCTTCGACCTGGTGCACGGCCGCTTCCTGCTGGCGCAGCCCGCGGGCGGCGGCGGGCGCGAGCGCCGGCTGCTCGCCGAGATGCTGCGCCTGACGCGTCCGGGCGGGATCGTCGCGCTCCAGGAGCCCGACTCCTCGGCGTGGTCCTGCTGGCCGCCGCGCCGGGAGTTCGAGGAACTCAAGGCCCTCCTCCTCGAGGCCTGCCGCCTCGGCGGCGGCGACTTCGACGCCGGCCGCCGGGTGCACGCGCTGTTCCGCGAGATCGGCCTCACCGATGTGCGGCTCCGCTCCGCGGTGCTCGGCCTTCCGCCGCGCCACCCCTATCGCCGCTTCCCGATCATGTTCGCGGCCTGCGCGCGTCGCAGGATCCTCGCGGCGAGCCTCGCGAGCGAACGGGCTCTGGACCGCCTCATCGCAGCGTGCGAGGCCATCGCCGCCGACGACTCCGTAATCGTGCAGAGTTTCATCGTCACCCAGGTCTGGGGCCGCAAGCCGTTCCTCTAGGCCCGCGACCAGATCACAAATGCCAGGTGCGCGACGCCCATCAGCACACCCCACGCGGCGCACGCCGCGGCCCGCAGAAGCCTCACCCGATGCGGCCGGGCGCCGATCCGGTCCCGCGCCCGCGTCCACGCGATGATCGACGCGACAAGCGCGGCCGCGAGCAGCGCCGAGCCCGGATGATGCGCCACCGCGCGCGCGAGCCCGGAACCCCATGTCCTCGCCGCCCATCCCCCCACCACCAAACCCAGCCCCGCCGCAAGCCCGAGCAGCCCCGCGACGAACCAGTCCCACCACACCGGTGTGCTTATGCCGACCCTCAGCACAAGCGTTGCGCCGCACGCGGCGCAGCGGTCGCCGGGCCCGATCCGAAGTTCCGCTCCGCACACCGGGCACGGCCCGGGCGCCGCCGCCGCAACCCGCGCAACCAGACTCTCCGCCGCCTCAAATCCAGCCAAGCGCCACCCTCCGGAGCGTCAGCCAGCACAGCCCCGCGCCGACCGCCCAGCACGCTGCCGCAAGTCCGTGCTGTGCGCCGCGCGGCAGTCGCGACACCCACCCGGCCCGGCGAATCCATTCGGCCGCCAGCGCCGCCTGAAACACAGCAGTGAGCGGTGCAGGCCACACCGCCGTGATCGCCCCCGCGGCTGACCCGCCCCACATCCCGGCCGCCAGAACGTAGATGCCAACCGCAAGGCTGAACGCGCTCCCGCCCGCCAGCGCCACCAGCCCCGCGACGAAGACTCCCAGCGGCGACCGCAGCGGCTCGATCCGCAGCACCAGCGGCCGCTCGCACTCCGGACACCGCCCCCGCTCCAGGCCGCGCAGGTTGTACCCGCACCCCGGACAGGACTCATCCCGATCCGCCAGGAACGCCGCGATCAGTTCGTCGCGCTCGGCGCCGCCCGCGTCCATCACCGGGTTATAGCCGCGCCCCGGTCACAGCACGACGCGGACCCGCCGCAGCGACACCGGGCTGGCCCGTACGACCGCCGCCTCCCCCCCACTTCTCAGCAGCCGCTCGAGTTCGTACTTGGCGCTCGCGTCCGACGCTCGCACCGTCAGCACCCCGCGGCTGATCCCGACCAGCGCCGTCCGCTCGGCCAGTTCCGGCGGCACGATCTGCCCCCACGCCGCGGCGACCGCCCCGACGCCGCGCTGCATCCGCCGCAGTTCGTGCGCCGTCGCGGCCATCGGCACGCGCAGCGTCAGATCCCGCTCCTTCGGCGCGCGAAACCGACGCAGCCGCTCGAGTTCGTTCTGATCCGCCGGGTCGAGCACGCCGACAGCCTACGCGCACGCCGGGCGCCCGACGCTACCCTTGGGCCCACCATGGCCACGGCGATCTCGATCTCGGGCCTGTCCAAGGTCTTCCCCGGCGCCAAGGGGGGCGTGACGGCCGCGGTGGACAACGTCTCGCTCGACATCGCGCCCGGGGAACTCTTCTTCCTCCTGGGCCCCTCCGGCTGCGGCAAGACGACGCTGCTCCGCATGATCGCGGGGTTCATCGAGCCCAGCGGCGGCGCCATTCGCTTCGACGGGCGCGACATGTCGCACGTCCCGCCCAACCGGCGGAACACCGGGATGGTCTTCCAGTCCTACGCCCTCTGGCCGCACATGACCGTCGAGGCCAACGTCGCCTTCGGCCTCAGCGTCCGTCGCGTGCCGCCCGCGGAGAGGCAGAGCCGCGTCCGCGAGGCCCTCGCGGCCGTCCGGATGGAGGCATATGCCGATCGCAAGCCGAACCAATTGTCCGGCGGCCAGCAACAGCGCGTGGCTCTGGCCCGGGCGCTCGTGATCCGTCCGGATGTTCTGCTCCTCGACGAGCCGCTGAGCAACCTCGACGCCAAACTCCGGATCGAGTTGCGCTCCGAGATCCGCCGCGTGTGCAAGGAGGCCGGGCTGACGACGGTCTACGTGACCCACGACCAGAAGGAAGCCCTCTCCATGGCGGATCGCATCGCCATCATGGACGCCGGCCGGGTGGCGCAGGTCGGCACGCCGGAGGACCTCTACCGCCGGCCGGCCAGCCGCTTCGTCGCGGAGTTCCTCGGGGAAACCAACTTCCTCGAGGGCGTCGTCATCGGTGGGGGGGCCGACGGGACAATCTCCGTGCGGACCGGCGCAGGCGACCTGGTCGCTGCTGTGCACGGGCCGCCGCCTGCGTCCGGTCAGCCGATCGTCTGCTCAATCCGCCCCGAGGCTCTGCGGCTGGCCAACGGACGAGCGGGCGCCGGCAACCGGATTGAGGGGCAGATCCGCGGCACGACCTACTTGGGCGAAGTCGCTCAGCACACGGTGGAGTTGCGGGACCGGTCAACCCTGAAGGTTTTCGAACTGAACCCATCAGGCCGTGTGGGCCACGACAGAACTCTGCCGGTCGCCCTTGAAGTAGACCCGGCAGATGTAGTCCTTCTGGCCGATTAGGCGGACTTGCGCAGTTGCTGAGCCGGCGCCGCGGCCGGCAGCACAACCGTCACGCACGTGCCCTCGCCGACCTGCGACTCAACGGTGAGATACCCCCCCACCTCGTCGGCCAGCCGCTTGCACATCGTCATCCCAAGCCCCGTGCCGCGGCGGCGCTCGCTCGGCATCCCCGGGACCTGATCGACGGCTGGCTTGGTCGTGAAGAACGGCTCGAAGATCCTGGCCAGCGTTTCGGGACGCATCCCGCGGCCAGTATCCTTGATCCGGATGACCGCCCAGCCGGTGTTGGGGATGTTCCCCGTGGAACGTGTGGTCACCGCCCCCGGTCCCGGCCGCGGCGGCTCATTCGCGAAGACCGTCTCGATCGTCAGTGTCCCGCCCAAGGGCAGCATCGCCGCCCGGGCGTTCAGGATCAGATTGAGCAGGATGTGCTGCAGCGCCAGCGGCTTGATCGCCGCCCGCACCCCCGGCTCCCCCACCATCTTCAGTTCGATCAGGTCCCGCCCCAGGTCGCGACCCATGCACGCGATCGCGTCCTGCGCGGCACTCCGCAGATCGGCCACTGGCTGCGGCGCGGCATTCGGCTCGGCAGGCCGGGCCGCCGCCCGTGCCTTCGCCCACACATCGGGCCCCTCATCGCGCACGAAGCCCAGGATCGACCCGGCGATCTGGCTCGCCCGCTCCGCCCCATCTGCCGCCTTCTGCAGCGCCTTGGTCACCAGTTCACGGTCGTCGGGCGCTGCGAGAGCCATCTGCGCGTAACTGAGCACCGGCGTGAGAATGTTGTTGAACTCGTGAGCGATAAGCCCCGCGATCGTGCCCAGCGTCGCCAGCCGCTCGTGATGCTCCAGTGCGTGATGCACGCGCGACAGCTCCGACTCGAGTTCATCGAGCCGCGCCATCAGCCTCTGCGTGTTGTCCAGGCTCTCGGCGCTCAAGGTTCCTCTGGCCCGGCAGTGCCGCCCTGCGGCATCATCGGCCATCAGCCCCCGCGGCTTTCGCCGCCGGCGCCGCTGATCTCCGACATCCAGGCTGCCGTTGCGCTGTGCGTTCCTGCCCCAGCGCTCAGCCAGTCGCGGATCGCCGCCGGTCGCACGTCGTGCTCCGCGACCTTCGCCAGTTCAACCCACTCGAACGCGATGTCGGGCTCGCGGCTAGCGATCGATGGCGGGGGGGTTCCCTCCTGAGGTTCCGCGTGGAACACGAGGTTGACTTCGTGGTGTTCCTTCCCGCGCGCCGAGAACAACGCCTCCGTCACCAAGACCAACGCCCCCGCCCGCACTCGCAGCCCGGTCTCTTCCTCGAACTCGCGCTCGACCGCCGTCGCCGCCGCCTCGCCGAACTCGACGTGCCCCCCCGGCAGGTACGAGTACCCGTGCTCGACCGACCGGCACAGCAGCACACGCCCATCGTGAATCAACACCCCCCGACCGATGATCTCGATCGCCCTGTCACGCTTGCCCATATGGCGACGCAGCGTACCAACCTGCCGCCGCGGCTTCTGATCCCACGAGCGCCGCCCACCCGATCTCCACATTCGCGGGCGCGCTTGCACGCACACGAGAATCCGATACCGTAACGCCCGCTCGTTACGGCATTGATTCGTATCCACTCCAGATCGACCTTTGTTCGGAGATTGTCACATGAGCGGAGGATCTCGCTCGACTCCCGCCGCGGAACCCACCGCCGCCCGCCGCCGCCTCGGCCGCGGCCTCAGCAGCCTGCTCAGCCAGCCCGTCGGCATCAACGCCCCGGCCCCCGCGACCGCTGATCGGAGTCCGTCTGGCCCGGCCGCGCCCCAGCCTGCCCCAGTGGCGGCCGACAGCACCGCCGGCTCACAAGCGATCCTCTCGATCCCCCTGAACGCGATCGTTCCCAGCCCGTTCCAGCCGCGCCGAACCTTCGAGCAGGGCGCCCTGGAGCGCCTCGCCGCGTCGATCCGCACCGCCGGCGTCATGCAGCCCATCCTCGTGCGCCGCGGCAGCGGGGGGGGTGGGGGGGGCAAGTACGAACTCATCGCCGGCGAGCGCCGCTGGCGCGCCGCGCAACTCGCCGGGCTCACCGCGGTCCCCGCGATCGTCGCCGATATCGCCGATGAGGAAGCCGCGGAGTGGTCCCTCATCGAGAACGTGCAGCGCGAGGAACTCGGCCCGATGGAGCGGGCCTTCGCGCTCCGCGCCCTCACCGAGCGGTTCGGCCTCACGCACGCCCAGGTCGCCGAGAAGGTCGGCCTCGACCGCTCGAGCGTCACCAATCTCATCCGTCTCACCGAACTCGAAGAGTCGATCCGCGACATGATCGACGCGAAGCGCCTCACCGTCGGCCACGGCAAGGCGCTCCTCGGCATGCCCCCCGGCCCCGCGCGCACGGCCCTGGCGGAGCGGGCCGCGGGTGGGAACTGGCCCGTACGCCGGCTCGAGCACGCCGTCGCCGCGGCGGCGAACGCCGCGACGTCCGAGACCACCGATCCCGATGCACGCCTGAAAGAAAAAGCCCGCGCCGTCGGCCTGGCCGAACTCGAGCGGCAACTCGGCGACCATCTGGGCACAAAAGTGAAGATCCGCGCCACGCGCGACGGCTCACGCGGCCGCATCGTGCTTCAGTTCTTCGACCTGGATCACTTCGACAGCCTGATGGCGAAGATGGGCTTCACCGTCAGGTGACGCCGCCCGCGCGGGACCAAAAGCACAGCACGGGCCGCGCGTGCAGCGCCGGCCCGTGCAGATCGAAACGCGGAGACAGATTCAGATCAGCGCGGGACCGGCTCGGGCGTCAGGCGGCTCGGGCGGTCAACGTAGAACGCGCGGCCGAGGTCCTGCAGCAACATGCGGCCGTTCTCGTCAAACATCAGCGCCAGCGCGTTGTCGACGTCGGCCTGGCGCTGGTACAGCGTGTCGAGTTCGGGCGTCAGGTTGCGCCGGATGCGGGCAGCGCGACGGTCGGCCTGCGTCTCGCACCCCGCCAGCGGGGCCGCGACAACCACGGCCAGGGCCGCGATGGTGATGGTGGAGCGAAGGATGGATTGTGCGGGGCGGGACATGCGAAACTCCTTGCAGGACCGGGCTTTGTACCGGCAGGGCGGCCGAGCGTCAAGCCCGTACGCGGCCCCGGGGCCGGCGGTTGACAACCCGCCCGCATATTCGGAACCGGTACGGATGCCGGCCGCCGACTCCCCCTCCCGCCGCGCCGCCCCCGTGCCGATACAGGGAGTATGACGATCGACGCCGCCGCCGCACTCTCGGTCCAACGCGTCGCCAGCGAGGCGGGCTTTCGCGTCGCCCGCAAGATGCTCGACATCCAAGAGCAGCAGGGGCAGGCGGCCGTCGCCCTGATCCAGGCCGCCGCGGAACTCGCTGCGTCGGTCGCCGCGGCCGCCGGGCCCGGCCCGGATGGGCTCGGGTCGCTCATCGACGTCACGGCCTGACGCGGCACGCACCCGTCCTAACGCGTTCTCATCCTCATCCCCCGGAGCAGTCAGTCGCTCGAACCGCTCCGCCTGCGCCTCGCGCTCGGTCTGCGCCACGGCCCGTGGCAGGCCGGATGCCAGAACGGCAGCCCCGGCATCGCTCCGAGCCCGTCCCCATGCGATCTCCGCGTTCTTCCCGGCCCTCGCCTGGCGCGCGGTTTGCCATGCTCCTCCCAACGCCGCGCGGCTCGTACCGTGCAGCGGGAGGTCTCATCATGGCCGCCGACCGTTTCACGACACTCGCCCAGCAGGCCCTCGCCGACGCCCAGTCCGCCGCGCTCGCGCGCCAGAACCCGGAGGTGGGGGGGTTGCACGTTCTCGGCGCTCTGCTCAAGGAGCGCGGCAGCACGCCCTGGTCCGTGCTCCAGCGGGCCGGCGCCGATCCGCAGCGCATCGCGAGCATCGTCGAGAGCGAGATCGGGCGGCTTCCCACGACCTCCTCCGGCGCCGGCAGCGCCGGGCGCGCCCTCATGGAGATCATCGGCAAGGCCGAGGCCGCCGCGAGGGCGATGGGCGACGCCTACGTCAGCACCGAGCACCTGCTGCTGGCCGTCTTCGACGCCGGCGGCTCGCCGAAGGACATCCTCCAGACGGTGGGGGGGCTCACGCGCCGCCGCCTCGAGGACGCGATCAAGGACATCAGGAAGAGTTCGGGCGTCAGCACGATCAACGATCCCAACGCCGAGAGCCAGTACGAGGCCCTCAAGAAGTACGCGATCAACCTGACCGAGAAGGCCCAGCAGGGCAAGATCGACCCCGTCATCGGGCGCGACGAGGAGATCCGTCGCTGCATGCAGGTCCTCTCGCGGCGCACCAAGAACAACCCCGTGCTCATCGGCGAGCCCGGCGTCGGCAAGACGGCGATCGTCGAGGGCCTGGCGCTGCGCATCGTCAACGGCGACTGCCCCGAGACGATGCGCGACAAGAAGATCATGGCCCTGGACGTCGGCCAACTCCTCGCCGGCGCGAAATACCGCGGCGAGTTCGAGGAGCGCCTCAAGGCCGTGCTCCGTGAGGTCAGCGCCAGCGAAGGCGGCATCATCCTCTTCATCGACGAACTGCACACGGTCGTCGGCGCCGGCGCCGCCGAGGGGGCCGTCAGCGCCGGCAACCTCCTCAAGCCCGCGCTGGCCCGCGGCGAACTGCGCTGCATCGGCGCCACCACGCTCGACGAGTACCGCAAGCACATCGAGAAGGACCCGGCCTTCGAGCGCCGCTTCCAGCCGGTCTACGTGGACCAGCCCACCGTCGAGGAGACGATCGCGATCCTCCGCGGCCTGAAGGAGCGCTACGAGGCCCACCACGGCGTGCGCATCCTCGACAGCGCGATCGTCGCCGCCGCCCAACTCAGCCACCGCTACATCACCGAGCGCTTCCTCCCCGACAAGGCCATCGACCTCATCGACGAGGCCGCCAGCCGCCTGCGCCTCGAGAACGACTCGATGCCCACGGAACTCGACGAACTCCGCCGGCGCATCATGCAACTGGAGATCGAGCGCGAGGCGCTCAAGATCGAACTCAAGGACGCCAAGCACGACGGCAAGGCCCCCGGCGCGCGCGAACTGGAGCGCGTCGAGCGCGAACTGAGCGAACTTCAGGAGAAGAACCGCGCGCTCACCGCCCGCTGGGAGGAGGAGAAGAAGGAACTCGACGCCGTCAAGGCCCTGAAGGAGAAGATCGACGCCAAGCGCATCGAACTCGAGCAGGCCCAGCGCCGCGGCGACCTCGAGACCGCCGCCCGCATCCAGTACGGCGAGATCCGTGAACTGGAGAAGCAACTCGTCGCCGCCGAGAAGGCCATGGACGAGCGCCAGGCCCGCGGCAACGCCCTGGTCCGCGAGGAGGTGGACGCCGAACTGATCGCCGAGATCGTCTCGCGCTGGACGGGCATCCCCGTCAGCCGCCTGGTCGAGAGCGAGCGTGAGAAACTCCTGCACCTCGAGGAGCACCTGGGCCGGCGCGTCGTCGGCCAGCACGAGGCCCTCAAGGCCGTGTCGGACGCCGTCCGCCGCGCCCGCTCCGGCCTGGGCGATCCGAACCGCCCGATCGGCTCGTTCCTCTTCCTCGGCCCCACGGGCGTGGGCAAGACCGAGACGTGCAAGGCGCTGGCCGAGTTCCTCTTCGACACCGAGGAGGCCCTCGTCCGCATCGACATGTCCGAGTACATGGAGAAGCACGCCGTCAGCCGCCTGATCGGCGCGCCTCCCGGCTACGTCGGCTACGAGGAGGGCGGCGCGCTCACCGAGGCGATCCGGCGCCGGCCGTACGCGGTGATCCTCTTCGACGAGGTCGAGAAGGCCCACCCGGACGTGTACAACATCCTGCTCCAGATCCTCGACGACGGCCGCCTGACCGACGGCCAGGGCCGCACGGTCGACTTCCGCAACACGATTGTGGTGATGACCAGCAACCTCGCCAGCCGCGAGATCCAGGAGATGACCGAGAAGGGCGCCGAGGACTGGGAGATCGACGCCGCCGTGCGCGACATCCTCCGCCGCGGCCCCGGCGTGGACGTCCGCGGCACCGGCCTGCGCCCCGACCTGGAGACCGGCCAGATCAGTTCCGAACTCCGCTTCGGAATGCGCGAGCCGTTCTTCCGCCCCGAACTGCTCAACCGCATCGACGAGATCGTCGTCTTCCGCCCGCTCCAGCGCGAGGACCTCGCGGCGATCGTCGAGATCCAACTCGGCCGCCTGCGCGCCCGCCTCGCCCAGCGGCAGATGGAACTCGAACTCACGGCGGAGGCCAAGGCGCAACTCGCCGCCGAGGGGTGGGACCCCGCCTACGGCGCCCGCCCGCTCAAGCGGACCATCCAGCACCGCATCGAGAACCCGCTGGCCAGCCGCATCCTCGCCGGCGACTTCGGCGACGGCGACCGCATCATCGCCGACTACAAAGGCAAGAGTTTCGTCTTCGAGAAGGCGGGACAGGCGCAGGCGGTGTAACAGCGGAAGCGTTGCCTCACTCTCGTGCGGCTGTTCGGACCTCACGTCTCCCGCCCGAAGCGGGCGGCGGCGGGTCCGCCCTGCCCGTCCGCCACACCGCCAGCGGCAGGACCACCGCCGGCTCGCCGTTGTCGCGGAACCACGAGTCCACGGCGAACAGTTCGCCCGTGGCCCGCTCGCGGACGACGGCGGTGCGGTGCGCGCCGATGAGCCAGCGATACCGCCGCACCGGCCGCTCAACATCGTGGTGGGCCAGCAGCCCCTCCTGCGCCAGCAGCCGCAGGTAGACATCCGTGTTCGTGGACTCGTCGATGCAGTCCATCTGGCCGACGCTGCCGTACGGCGAGGCGTTGCGGGCCAGGTCCTCGCCGGCGGGCGTCTGCTCGCCGGCGATGCGCTCCAGCACCCCGACCGCCTCGGCGATGGCCTCACGCTCCTGCGCGGCCGTCGGCGCGGGCGGGTCGAACAGCGCCGCCACCGAGCGCCACTCCGCCTCGGAGATCACGAACGCGGCCGGCTCCACGGCGCCCTTGCCGTAGCGGATCGGCACCGCCGCGAGGCTGATCGGCGCCTCGGGCGCGGCCGGCCGGGCCGCGCACCCCGGCCCCACAACGGCGGCCGCCACGAGAACCGCGCAGACACACGTGCGAAGCCAACAATGGCCCGATCGACTGGGCATGGGCCTCTAGGTCGGCCAGCGGAAGGGCTTGGGTAAGTCCGATCCGGCCCCGACCTGCCGGCGTAGGAGTCCCACGCGCCCCCTCCTCCCGCCTCCCTGAGGTCGAGCACCCGTGCCCGAGCCCTCCGCGCCTTCGCCAGAGTCCGATCACGTGCCACCCCCCGCGCCCGGTCCCCGCGCGCCGCTGCCCGTGCTCGGCGCCCTAGCGTGGCTCACCACCGGCGGGGCCGCGGCGGCGATGCTCGGCGGGGCGCTCTGGCCCGCGGCGCTGGAGGAGACGGCGCGCCTGTACGTGCTCGCGAGTTTCGCGGCGTTCCTCGCGATCGTCTTCCGGTTCCAGATCGGGCTGGGACTGCTCGTCGCGGCGTTCTTCGGCGCGGCGACGCGCCGGCGGCGGCTGGCCGCGATCGCCGGGGCGCTGGCGCTGGTCGCCGTGGCCCCGGATCTGTGGCTCTACCGCCCGCGCTCCGCGCCGCAGGTCGCTCCCGGCGCCGACACGCTCACCGTGCTGAGCATCAACCTCCTCTACTCCCGCGCCGACGCCAGCGCCGTGGCGCGCGAGGTCGCCGCCACGGACCCGGACGTGATCGTCTTCCAGGAGTTCTCCGACCGCGACGCCGCGCGGCTCGCCGGTGTGCTCGACGCCGCGTACCCGCACCGCGTCAGCGTGCCGCGCGACGATGCGTTCGGCCAGGCGGTCTACTCGCGCCGGCCGTTCCTTGCGCCGCCGCGGCTGTACCCGCCGGGCGACGGGTGGACCGAGCCGCAGATCGCGGTGGACGTGGAAGTGGGGGGGCGGCCGGTGCGCCTCATGAACATTCACCTCCTCTCGCCGGTCGGCCCGAGGTACATCACCGAGCAGCGCCTTCAGGCCGCGCGGCTCAGCGAACTGGTCCGCTCCGAGATCGACGCGGGCGTGGACTTGGTGCTCGCGGGCGACTTCAACGCCACGCCGGGGAGCCATCACTACCGCGCGATGGAGCAGGCGGGGCTGCGCGAGTCGCACGCCGCGGCGGGCCGGGGCCGGGGGACGACCTGGTGCCGCGCCGGGCGCCTGGCGCACCTCCCCGGGATCCGCCTGGATCACGTCTTCTTCAGCCCCGGGCTGGTCTGCCTCGAGGCCAGGACGGGCGGAGACACGGGGTCCGACCACCGGCCGGTGATGGCGCGGATCGCGCGCCGCCCGGCCGCCGACCCTTCGTGAGGCTGGTTCGGGTCCATCGTCTTCGGGTAACCTGTGGCCGAGCGCCACGCCCGAGGAGCAACCCATGGGCCCATCGAT
This sequence comes from uncultured Phycisphaerales bacterium, assembly GCA_937891445.1. Classification (GTDB taxonomy): domain Bacteria; phylum Planctomycetota; class Phycisphaerae; order Phycisphaerales; family UBA1924; genus CALAFV01. Next base: position 11,995 of record CALAFV010000575.1, read on the forward strand.
CTCCCGTCGCACAATGCTGAAAGCCGCGGGGGTGCTGGGAGCGGCCGGCGCGCTCGGCCTCGCCGGTCCCGCATCCATCGCCGCACAGGCTACGCCCGCTCAGCCCCGGCGCCGGCGCGTGCTGCGCCTCGCGCACCTGACCGACCTGCACATCCAGGCGGAAAGACAGGCGTATGAGGGCGTGGTCTCCTGCCTGCACCACGTCCAGTCGCAGGAGGACAAGCCGGATCTGATCCTGACCGGCGGCGACCTCATCATGGATGCGCTGGCCACGGGGCGCAACCGCGTCAAGGCCCAGTGGGACCTGCTCACCAAGGCACTCAAGAGCGAGTGCTCGATCCCGATTGAGCATTGCCTCGGCAACCACGACATCTGGGGGTGGCACAAGGGCAAGAGCGGCACCACCGGCAACGAGGAGCAGTGGGGCAAACGCTGGGCTTTGGACCTGCTGGGTCTCCCCGGCCCGTATCGCTCCTTCGACCGCGCGGGGTGGCACTTCGTCGTCCTCGACAGCGTGCACCCCGACGGCGACGACGCGACCGGCAAGTACATCGGCAAACTCGACGAGGCCCAGCACGAATGGCTCGCGGCGGACCTGGCCGCGGTCCCCGCGACCACGCCGGTGCTGGTCCTCTCGCACATCCCGATCCTCACCGTGACGCCGCTGGTCGGCGGTCAGGACAAAGACCGCCGCGACTGGCGCGTCCCCGCGGCGCTGATGCTCACCGACTGGCGCCGGCTGCACAAACTCTTCCAGAAGCACCCGAACGTCAAACTCGCCCTGAGCGGCCACATGCACCTGCACGACCGCGTCGAGTACGGCGGCGTGACGTACATCTGCGACGGCGCGGTCTGCGGCAACTGGTGGAAGGGCCGGCACATCGACTGCGACGAGGGGTACGGCCTGGTGGACCTGTACGACGACGGCACCTTCGAGCACCGGTACGTGACGTACGGGTGGAAGGCCAGGTAGCCGCCGCGCACCGTCGCCCGGCCCCGGCGGCCCGCCGCCGGGCGCTCGCTACGCTTGCCGCATGACAGCGGTGTTCCTCAACGGCGCGTTCCTCGACCCCGGTGTGGCGAAGGTCTCGGCCTTCGACGCCGGCTTTCAGCACGGCGTCGGGCTCTTCGAGACCATGCTCGGCGGCGTCCAGGCGGGCGTGCCCGAGCCCGACGACGTCTGGGTCGTCGATCTGCACTTTCACCTGGAGCGCCTCGCCGCCTCGGCCTCCGAACTGGGGCTGATGCAGTCGCTGCGGACCACCGCCCTGGCCGACGCCGTGCTCGAGACGGTCCGCCGCTCGGGTCTTCCCCGGGCGCGCATCCGTCTGACGCTCACCGGCGGCGACCTCAACATGCTCACCGCCGCACGCTCCGGCGGCGGCGAAGCAGGGGGGCAACGCGGCGGGCCGGACCCGACGGTGATGATCGTCGCCCAGCCCGCGACCGAATACCCCGACGCCATGTTCGAGCACGGCGTGGCGGTCACAATCGCCGACGGGCGGGCCAACCCGCTCAATCCCTTCGAGGGGCACAAGACGCTCAACTACTGGTGGCGCCTGCGCGAACTCCAGCACGCCGGCGCCAAGGGCGGCGCCGAGGCCGTCGTGCTCAGCGTCACCAACCACCTCGTCGGCGGGTGCGTCAGCAACATCTTCCTGGTCAAGGACGGCGAACTGCTCACGCCGATCGCCCGCGGCGAGGAACTCGAGGTCGCCTCCCCCGGATCATCCTCCGCCGCGGCCGAGGGCGTCGAGCCCACCGCCGCGGCCCGCGCCGGCGCCGGGAAGCGCACGCCCGCCGTGCTCCCCAGCCCGGTCCTGCCGGGAATCGTGCGCTCGTGGGTCCTGAGCCGGGCCGAGATCATGGACGTCCCGGTCCGCCGGCGCATGCTCAGCATCACCGACCTGCTCGCGGCCGACGAGGTCTTCCTCACCAACTCGAGTTGGGGCGTGCTGCCGGTGGTGCGCGTGGAGCGCGAGACCGTCGCCGGAGGCGAGGTCGGACCGATCACGCGGCGCCTGCGGCGAGCGTGGGTCGACGCGACCGTTTCCTGATGTGACTCCTCCAACGGGGCGCGGTCAGCGACGGCGGCGGCGGGCCGCAACCAGGCCCAGCCCGGCCAGGCCCATGGCGCCCGCGGTCGGCAACGGGATCAGCAGCAGTTGGTCCTGCGACCCGCTGTTGACGATCGCCGCGAGGTTCGTCACCCCCACGCCGTTGTAGGCCAGCAACTGGGTCCGCAGCGACTCGAAGATCGTGGTCACCGTGCCGAAGTGGGAGTCGCCGCTGAGGAAGCGGATGTTCCCGTCCGTGCGGCTGAGGTTGCCCGTGGCCGCATTGGCCGCGTCGAAGTCGTACACGATCTCCCAGATCATCATCTGGAAGGCCGCCGCGTAGTCGGCGGAGGTGTTCTGCTGCCCGGCGGCCAGGTCGTACAGGCGGGCCAGCATGAGGGCCTTCTGATCGCCCATCGGGGGGCCCGGATTCGGGGCGTTGGACGGCGCGACCAGGTCGAACACCCGCCAGTTGCTGTTGACCAACTGGGTCACCTCGGTGCAGAAGGTCCGGATCTGCCCCGTCAGGCCCGCGGCCGCCCCGGTCCCGTTGCGGAACTCGTGGATCAGTTCGCCGGCGTGAACGGTGACGTTGGCCACGCCGGAGACCTGCACCGTCCGGTGCAGGCCGCTGCCGACGAACCGGGCTTCGACCGTGTCCGCGCTGGCGGCGCCGGCGGCGGCAAGCAGCGAAACAACAGCGACAACAGCAGGGCGCGTACGGAACATGCGGGCTTCCCCTCTTGCCAGATACAACTGGATGTGTCGCGTCAAGGTCGGGCCGAAACCCGGAGGCGCCGGTTGCGGCGCCTGACACCGTCTATCCTGGGCGGCTCGACGCGGTGCTGAACAATAGCCGCGCCACGGATTTGTGCAAGCCCCCTCGCTTTTTCGCAACCAAATCTTCACGAGCCTCGTCCGAGAATTCGGCCCGCTGGGGCGATAATCGGGGCCCGCGCTGGTTCTCGGTCTAGCATCCCCACCCGGAAGGGCGGCGTCGCAGCCGCCGCCTCGCGAGACACCGACCTCCGTTGCCCATCGGACCACGAGGACCCGCCGCCATGAACCAACCCCCCGGCCCTTCCGAAGCCGCCCCAGCCGGGTCGCTCCTCGACACCGTCATCCTCGGCGCCACGCTCCAGCAGTGGGCCCTCGCCACGCTCGCCGGCCTGGCCGTGTGCGCGATCGTGCTGGTCGCCCGCCGCATCCTTCAGGCACGGGCCCGCGCGTTCGCCGATCGGCGCTCCACCGGGCTGATCGGGCTGGTCCCGCAACTGATTCTCAAGACGAGCCGGCTGGTCGCGCCGGCGGCGGGGGTCCTCGCCGGGTCGATGTGGCTCGACATCGGTCCGCACGACGACGCGGTGGTCCGCGGCGTCATCGTCGTGGTGCTCGCGGTGCAGGCGATCCTCTGGGGCCGGGTGCTCATCGACTTCGGCCTGGCTGAGTTCCTCCGCCGCCGCACCGCCGCCGCCGGCCTCTCCGAGCCCGACGGCGCGATGATCGCCAGCGTCGGCGTCCTGCGCGTGATGGCCCTGATCGCGCTCTACGCCGGCGCGATCATCGTCGCCCTGGACAACTTCCACGTCGAGGTCACGGCCATGATCGCCGGGCTGGGCATCGGCGGCATCGCCATCGCGCTGGCCGCCCAGAACATCCTGGGCGACCTCTTCGGCTCGCTCTCCATCGTCCTCGACAAGCCGTTCGTCGTCGGCGACTTCATCATCGTCGGCGACAAACTCGGGACCGTGGAGAAGATCGGCCTCAAGACGACCCGCGTCCGCGCCCTCTCCGGCGAGCAACTGGTCTTCGCCAACACCGACCTGCTCAGCAGCCGCATCCAGAACTTCAAGCGGATGAACGAGCGGCGCGTGGTGTTCAGCATCCACGTCCCGCACCAGACCCCCGCCGAGAAACTCGAGCAGATCCCCGCCGTGCTCAAGGAAGCCGTGCTCCGGCTCCCGGAGGTGCGCTTCGACCGGGCCCACTTCAAGGCCGTCGGCCCGCACTCGATGGAGTTCGAGGTCGTCTACTACGTGCTGTCGCGGGACTACGCCATGTACATGGACAAGCAGCAGGCGATCAATCTGTTCATCGTCCGCCGCTTCGCGGAGATGGGCGTGCGCTTCGCCTACCCGACGCAGACGCTCTACGTCGCCGACGGCTCGATCCGCCTCGCGGGCCAACTCCCCGACGCCCCCGGCGGCAACGGCGCCCCGCACCGCGGGCCTACCGCCGCTACGCCAGCCGGCTGATCCTGTTTACTCCGGCGGCCGGACGATCACGCGCACGTTCCGCCGGCCGTCGAGCATGCCGTTGGGCTGGCGCTGCCGCGCCAGCCACCGCCGCACGCCCGCGACACCCGCGGCGAGGAAGAACACCGCCACCCCGATCACGACCGCCGGGATCAGCAGCAGCAGCGCGATCGCGGCCATGACCGCTCCCGCCGACGCGATCGCCGCGCGGGTCACCCACGACGGCTGCGACGCCGCGATCTCGAAGATCCGGACGCCCGCGCCCGTGGCGGTCCTGAACGTGCCCGTGCTGATCCTGGTCATCACCGGATCCTACGGAACCCGGCCGGCCGCGTTCCGGTTCGGTCGGAAGTTTTTCGGGGGAGAAGGTGTCAAATGCGCCCGCTCGCTCGGGCTGGCCGCTAGGCTCGCCGGGCCACCGAGCGCCGTTACACTGTGACGGTTGGCCGCTCGGCCGCCACGAGGCACTATTAGAGGTAGGGGATCGGCCGGAGATGGGCGAAACGGCACAAGGTATAGCGTCGTCCGAGAACGGGGTGCCTGTCATCCCCCCCGAGCAGCAGTTCGTCCACCTTCACCTGCACACCGAGTACTCCCTCCTCGACGGCGGCAACCGCATCGACAAACTGGTCAAGCGGGTGAAGGAACTGGGCATGACCGCGGTCGGCATCACCGACCACGGGAACATGCACGGGGCGGTCGCCTTCGCCCTCGCCTGCCGCGACGCAGGGATCAAGGCCATCCTCGGGGTCGAGGCGTACGTCGCCCCCGGCAAGCGCACCGACCGGACGTACACCGGCGTCGCCGACGGCGGGTACCACCTCGTCCTGCTGGCCGAGAACATGACCGGCTGGCGGAACCTGCTGTACCTCTGCAGCGAGGCGTACCTCACCGGTTTCTACTTCAAGCCCCGCATCGACCGGGAACTCCTGGAGAAGCACGCCGACGGGCTCATCGCCATCAACGGCCACCTCGGCAGCGAACTGGGCGAGATCCTGCTGGCCTACGAGAGCAGCATCCAGCGCGGCGCCGAAGACAAGCGGCTCTGGGACAAGGCCATCGAGTGCGCCAAGTGGCACGCGGCGACGTTCAAGCCCGGCCCCACCGGCCCGCGGTTCTACGTCGAACTCCAGCGCCACATCCCCGAGCAGAACAGCATCAACCCGCACCTGATCCGCCTGGCGCGCGAACTCGACCTGCCGCTGGTCGCCGACAACGACGCCCACTTCCTCCGCGCCGAGGACCACGATGCACACGACACGCTCATCTGCATCTCGATGGGCAAGTCGAAGCACGACCCCGACCGGCTCCGCTACCCCACGGAGTTGTACGTCAAGAGCCCGCAGGAGATGCGGGCCGTCTTCGAGGCCGAGGGCGAGGCCGGGCGCGAGGCGTGCGACAACACCGTGCGGATCGCCGAGCGCTGCGACGTCAAACTCCCGCTGGGCGCCAACCACGCGCCGATGGTGCGCGTGCGCTTCCCCAAGCCCGAAGACCTGCCGCGCCACGACGACCCGCGCTTCGGCGGCGACCTCACCGCGTGGTACACCGCGTACTGCGCCGCCTTCGAGGTCAACCCGATGTCGCAGGACGCCGACGAGGCCGAGCGTGCTCAGGCCAAGGCCGAGTGCGACACCGCCCTGCGGCTGCTGGCCGAGGGCGGCGCCGTCTGGCGCTACGGGCCGGACATCCTCCGCGCGACGCCCGACGCCTCCTCGGAGGACCGCGCCGCCGCGATCCGTGCGCGGCTGAACCGCGAACTCACGATCCTGTGCGACAAGAACATCTCGGCGTACTTCCTGATCGTCTGGGACTTCGTCAACTGGGGTCGCACCAACGGCGTGCCGGCGCTGGCCCGTGGCAGCGGCGTGGGCACGATGGTCGGCTACGTGCTCGGCCTCTCCAACGCCTGCCCGGTGCGCTACGGCCTGCTCTTTGAGCGCTTCACCGACCCCGACCGCAGCGAATACCCCGATATCGATATCGACCTCTGCCAGGACGGCCGGCAGCGGGTCATCGACTACGTGCGCCGCAAGTACGGCCACGTCGCCCAGATCATCACCTTCGGAACGCTCAAGGCCCGCGCGGCGATCCGCGACGTCGGCCGCGTCATGGAAATGCCGCTCCCGGAGGTGGACAAGATCGCCAAACTCATCCCCGAGCAGTTGGGGATGACGCTCGAGGACGCGCTCGAGCAGGAGCCCGACCTCCGCAAACTTTACGAATCCGACGACCGCGTCCGCCGCCTGATCGACACGGCGATGACGCTCGAGGGCCAGGCGCGCCACGCCAGCGTGCACGCCGCGGGCGTGATCGTCGCCACGCGCCCGCTGTACGAGGTCGTCCCGCTCTACAAGCAGTCCGGCGCGGCGGAGCACGAAATCGTCACGCAGTGGGACGGCCCGACGTGCGAGAAGATGGGCCTGCTCAAGATGGACTTCCTCGGATTGAGGACGATCTCCATCATCGAGCGGTGCAAGAAACTCATCCGCGAGGGGCTGCCGGAGGAGGAGATCTACGCCGCGGTCGGCCGCCGCCCGGGCGACGGCGGCCCGCACCCGCTGGAACTGGAGCGCCTGACCTTCGACGACCAGCGGGTCTTCGAGATGTTCCGCCGCGGCGACACCACCGGCGTCTTCCAGTTCGAATCCGGCGGCATGCGCCGGCTGCTGGTAGAGATGAAGCCCGACCGCCTGGAGGACCTGATCGCCGCCAACGCGCTGTTCCGCCCGGGGCCGATGGACCTGATCCCGGACTACAACCGGCGCAAGCACGGCCTGGACGCGGTGCCGAAGGTGCACCCGATCGTGGACCGGTTCACCGCCGAGACCTACGGCGTGATGGTGTACCAGGAGCAGGTGATGCAGATCGTCCACGAACTGGGCGGCATCCCGCTCCGCGCGGCCTACTCGCTCATCAAGGCGATCAGCAAGAAGAAGGAAAAGGAGATCAGCAAGCAGCGCCCCGTCTTCGTCGAGGGCGCGCAGCAAAAGGGCCTCGCCAAGGCCGCGGCCGAGGAACTCTTCGAGATGATCCTCAAGTTCGCCGGCTACGGCTTCAACAAGAGCCACTCCACCGGCTACGCCATCGTGGCGTACCACACGGCGTACCTCAAGACCTACTTCCCCAACCAGTACATGGCCGCCTTCCTCACCTACGAATCGCAGGCCAACAAGGTGAGCGAGTGGACGCCGTACCTGGAGGACTGCAAGCGGACGCGGTTCGTCAGTTGGGACGGCTCCCCGCCGAAGGTCGGCGTTGAGGTCCGCGCGCCCGACATCAACATGTCGCAGGACGACTTCGCCGTCGTCTTCGAGGAGGGCGAGCCGCGCACCGCCCGCAACGGCCACGTCCGCTTCGGCCTCAAGGGGATCAAGGGCGTCGGCGACAAGGCGATCGAGGCGATCCTGCGCGAGCGTGACGAGCGCGACGCCGAGGGCCGCCCGACGGGCCGGCGCAAGCCCTTCACCTCGATCTTCGAGTTCTGTGAGCGCGTCCTGGCCCAGGGCGCGACCGGCTCCGGCGGCGCGGTGATCAACAAGACGGCGCTGGACGCGCTGATCCGCTGCGGCGCGTTCGACTCGGTCCACGGCCGCGAGAACCGCGCCGCGATGGTCGCCACGATCGAAGCCGCCCTCACCGCCGGCAGCAAGGCCGCGGCGGACAAGGCCGCGGGCCAGGGGAGCCTCTTCGGCGGGGGCGGGATCGCGGCGCCCAAGGTCGAGGTCGCCACGCTCGCGCGCGCCACGCCCTGGTCCGAGGCCGAAACGCTCGCCAACGAGAAGGAAGCCCTGGGCTTCTACGTCTCCAGCCACCCGCTCCAGAAGTGGGCCCCGTGGGCCGGCGTCTTCGCCACCGCCAACACCGAAACCGTGCGCACCATGCGGCAGGACGCCCGCGTCGTTCTCGCCGCGCTGGTGCAGGGCGTCCGGACGATCATCATCAAGAACGGCCGCTCCGCCGGGCAGAAGATGGCGATCGTCACGTTCGAGGACCTGCTGGGCACCGTCGAAACCGTGCTCTTCGCCGACTGCTACGCGCAGTTCGACCACCTCGTGGTCCCCGACAAGGTCCTCTTCGTCCTCGGCCGCGTGGACCACTCGCGCGGCGGCGGTGGCGGAGCCGGCGGCGGGGCCGAAGAGGGCAAGTGCCAGATCATCGTCGAGCGCCTCGTGCCCATCGAAGGCGCGCCGCTCTTGCCCGGCCGCGTCCTGCTCACGGTCGAGTCCGAGCGCCTCAACGGCACCGGCGCTTCGACGCTCGAGCGCATCGCGGCGATGGCCCGCGGCGAGCCCGGGCCCGCCGCCAGCGGCAACGGCAAACCCCGCCCCGCCGTCGAGGGCCTCGACCCCGACGAA